>JAGDXN010000085.1:10577-11171 GCA_023256455.1 Cuniculiplasma sp. | reverse complement strand
TATTTCCTGTAGATACAAGGGTAAATTAATGCGCTGTGTCATTTCTGGATCGGAATGAGACCTGGGAAAAATAAGGAGGTTGAGAAAATCCTTATAAAATCTACAGTGTTGAAATCCTTGTAAAGAACAGTGACTGATTGATGAGTGTAAATTAGCTTTGCACAAGCTAAATGCCATAATGGGATTCATAAAAACGAATCCGTCCAATACAAAAAAGTAGACTTTATTAAGATTTCTTGTTTTTCAACTCTCAACCATATTTCAAAATCTTACAGCGAGGACCTTTTTTCTATATTAAATGCTCTGAACTTGTTATCCTCTGGATTTAATCCCAGAATATGGATAATCTGTACCGAGCCATGTCATTTTAGTTAGGAACAGAACCAGTATGCTTTATTATGCATTTCTTCCTTTCCATTCTACCTGAAATTATCTGCCTGCCTCCCATAAAAAGAACCAGAATAATTCCGGCAGCCTCAATAACCTCCATAAGACTTGAAAATATGGATGTTAATCTTAGTGCCCTAATATTTGCATTATAATTCTGATAATTTAATGATTCAAACTGTTTTTCAAAGACATTTTCAGCACCAA
>JAGDXN010000085.1:3782-10567 GCA_023256455.1 Cuniculiplasma sp. | reverse complement strand
TGAACAGGTCTTTAATGGAATTTATATAATAAAGCATGTATCGTGGTTAATAATACAAATTATGTAAAGAAATGACTTATTTAGAGATTGAGGCTGAAAATAGTTTGCAGGACTGAATCTGAAAAAGTTTAAAAAAACTGGTGTTTATATTTTTTTAACTTACCAGTTTGTTTTTCATATCCATTCCACCATAGGACTAATTCTGAACAAATGACCCCGTGAGGTTTATTACCAGTGGTCCGGAGAATGCAGAATCAGGTCCGGTTATGTATACTGTAATGTAGAAATAACCATTGTTTTCAGTGCTTTGAGGAAGATTGCCTGCATTTACAGTTATATTTCCGCTCACTCCTGTAAGTTTGAAATAAGTGGTTGCACTTGAATCCTCTATTTTTAAGGTTTCACTTATAACCTGCCCTGTATAGATGTAAAGGACGGAACCGTTCTCGGAACTGAAGGGATCGCTAAAATTCTCCGGGATTGCAGAAACACCATTAGCCGGGCTGAATCCGGTGATTTTACAGTCAGTCTGGTTGCCGTCGAGCATCACCTCAGGATAATAGAAACCGCTGTTAAATGGGTTGTTAAGAACTGAAAGATATGATGAAACTGATGGTATTGTGGTGGTTTGTGCGCATATTTGTGAATGGTACATGTCCCCATCTGCAAGATTGTTAAATGAGACTCCAGATTGAACCGTAATTGATGTTGCTGTCGCAGTTGAATTATAACATGCCCCAATCTGGCCAGATATGTTCTGGCTGTTATTAAGATATATAAAGGCACCTTTATTTATCAGCCCAGTAGCTCCATAGAATATGATGGAGGTTGAATTGGCTATTCCCTGAGTGGTATGCACTTCAATTGAAGCAATGGAGAAAAAGGCTGTGCCAACACCACTGTAGGAAATGGTTAAGTTGTATAGCATTTTTGTCTTGTTTTTGGCCATGGTATAAAAACCTGAATGTACGCCACCATTCTGGCATAATTGGATCATGTAATTATCAAAGGCCTGGTCGTTAATTGTCTTATCAACCTTAACCGTAAGTGTTCCGGGTGAAATCTTGTTTGAGCCTCCAGAACCACCCGGTGGATTGGAAAGTATTCCAGATGAATGGTTCCGATCCAGAGCAATAATACCTCCCACTGCAACCACTACCACGATTATAGCAACTATTATCACATATATTTTATTAATTACCACAGGGGTTGAGGATTGTGCTCCATATAATTTTTGCTATATACTATTCTTATATAAATTCACAGGTTATTACTTATTTTATAAATTAATATAAACATGGAAATTTTTTGAGATTAAATTTTAAAGGGGGATCCCACTTTAAAATTTCCTGTGGCCTTTTTCCAAAAAATATATGATGTATAATAAGGATTTTATCTCATTAATATTCACTCATCGATAAAAAAATTTCTATATGCCTGTCACAGAACAACCATTCATGTTTTTCTTCCATGCTCATTCACTTTGCCTTATCTCTTTCAATGCTTCCCGATCCCTGCAATACAGATAGGGTGCAAGATCAAGGGATGGAGGTGATTTTTCCAGCGTTCTCTTATATACATTCCTTAAATTTTTATCAACTTCTTGGCAGTAAGATTTCCATGTTACTCCCTGAGATTCAACATACATTTTTTCGATGGATGTTGCAATCTCATGTGCATAGGGATATTCATATCCCTCATCTGACATCCATTTTTCAGGAAGTTCATGATGAAGCCCGATGGAAATGACTGCACTGATCTGTTTTCCATCAACATTTAAAATCTCAGGGAAGTGCTCATCCAGATATACTGTCTTTCCATCAAGAGAATATCCTCCTGTATATTTTATGTCGTGGGATGTGTCTGTTGCAATATCTTTTCCTCTTTTTACAATCTCAACATCCCCAATGTAATTGCCTTCAAAGAATACCTTCAAAAGATCAGAGCTTATCCTGTCCCCTTTTTTCAATTTCGCACTGGTTTTGAACTTTATGAATATGGGTTCAGGATAGGATATGGCACACACTTTTTCCTTTCTTTCACCATTTTCTTCTATTCTTTCAACAATCTCAAAATTTTCCATTCTTACAAATGGCCATATATGGATTTAAACATTCATACAAAATTGCATAAAAAATTAACATGGACTTTCAATCTCTTTCATATGAATGGGAAAATTAGGATTGCTCCAACCAGGTCCTCACGAATAAACATATGGCCAATCTTACTTTTATAAAAAAAGGAATGGCCATAAAGCAAGATCATAATGCACTTTCCCTGTTAAATGACAGTTCGAAGCAATATATTTTTTCAAAGAAGAATGATTCTTCAGATATCTTTCTGAAGGAAAAACATGGAAATTTTTTCATGAAACTTTCTATATCTGTGAGACTGGACAGTATTATGAAGATATTGCCCCTATCTGCAATATGATCTCTGGCCTCTTTCAGAAACCTTTCTGTTACAGAAAAACCATCAGGGCCTCCGTCCCACTGTATGGATTCTTCAATGCTGTCAGTGGTTGGTAGATAGGGTGGATTAAATATAATGGTGTCAAATTTCCCCTCAATATTCTGGAAAAGATCACTTTTTATACACTTTCCATTGACACCATTCCTTTTCATATTTTTTCCTGCACATTCCACCGCCTTCTGATCAATATCGGAACATGCAACATCAAAACCTTTCTTTCCAAGATATATGGCTGTGAATCCTGATCCCGTACCAATTTCGAGACATTTTCCTTTTCCAATCACAGACCGGGCCATCAGAAATGTGTCATCAGAGGGCTCATAAACACCCGGACATATTTCAATAACAATATCCTCCTCCCCCAGCCTGTATGTCCTCTCCATCAGTTATGTATGTTAATTCATTTTAAAATTTATTCATTTTATACATTATGAATATGAGCATAAATTTACTTAATATTCAAAATAGCCTATGAGACAATGTTAAATAAATAGCATAAATAAGCATACATAATGTCAGTTGTAGTAACCAGTCCGACCCTTTTGTTCATTCCGGAAAGTGAACTTATAGCAGATTATGTACTATCCTTTGCTGTTCTCTTCTTTGTTCTGGTGGAATTTTACAGGAGATACAGAAAGGCTGGAATGGAGTTTGTTCCTGCAGTAAAATACATACTGAAGAATTTCAGGAGATTTGTTGCCCAGATACTTAATTACGGCGCACTTCACAGAAAAAACATCAAGAACAGGTACGCAGGCTTCATGCACCTGATGATCTTTTACGGCACACTCATACTTTTCATATGTACATCACTTATATTCCTTTCCCATGATATTCTGAAAAATACTGTTGGATATGGAATTCTTGTGGGAGATTTCTACCTTAACTTCGAGGTATGGGCAAACATAGGCGGCCTGATGCTTGTGCTTGGGCTTGTAATGGCCCTGTGGCGCAGATTGAGAAAGAAGGTGCCACTGGATACGATCACACAGGATTTCATTCTAATTTCAGTATTCCTCTTGCTTGCACTGGAGGGATTTTTCCTTGGTGCATTGAAAATAGCCCTTTACAGGCAGAGTTTTGATGTTTACAGATTTGTGGAATGGCCCCTGAGCTACATATATGCACCTCTGGGATTGACAGGTAACACAGGAATAGAATTTTACAGGATTCTATGGATGGCCCATGTCATAACTGCCTTTGGACTTGCAGCCTATCTGCCTTTTTCCAAGCTATCCCATATGTTCTACTCTGCAGTTGGAATAGGAGTCCATCCACAGAAGAAAAGAGGGGAAATGTCAACCCCATTCATCCTTTCAGAGGCAATGGAATCTGGAAACTTCGATTTCAAGGTTGGAGCAAGAAATGTTCTTGATCTGGACTATTTCCAGAAAACAGATGCAATTGCATGCACAGATTGCGGAAGATGTGAGAGGGCATGCCCGGCTGTTGCATCAGGAACAGATCTGGATCCAAGAGTCGTTGTGCAGAATATACAGAGGGCGCTGTGGAATGGAGACACTGAAATGATTGGAACAGTAATTTCTGAGAATGCAGCATGGTCATGTACCACATGCCAGGCATGCGTTGAGGAATGCCCTGTTCTCATAGATCCACAGTCATACAACCTTGAGGCCAGGAGAACCTTAGTGATGGACAATAAACTTTCAAAGGAAACATCCACATATCTTAATAATCTTGGAAATACCCAGAATCCCTTTGGGGGAAGCAATGCAGACAGGGATAGGATGCTTGAATACGGCCCCAAGATATCTGAGGGCGTGGATACAATATACTGGGTAGGCTGTATGGGTGCCTTTGATCCAAGATACAATAAGACTGCAAGGGATGTTATTGAGATCCTGAAGAAGGGCGGAGTTTCCTTCGGCCTTCTTGGTTCTGAGGAAAAATGTAATGGTGAGACTGCAAGAAGGATTGGTGAGGAGGGAAGATTCCAGGAGCTTGTCCTGCAGAATATGGAAACCTTTGAGAAATATGGAATTAAAAGGATAATAACATCATGTCCCCACTGCATGAACACATTCAGGAATGAATATCCCAAATTTGGCCTGAAGGCTGAAGTATTACATCATTCAGAGGTTATTGAAAATCTTCTGAAGGATGGAAAAATCAAGGTCAAGAAAACTGAACAAACGGTAACACTTCACGATCCATGCTATCTTGGAAGAATAAACGGTGAATTTGACAATACAAGGAGCATAATAACTAGAGCCGCAAATCTAACTGAAATGGAGAAGAGCAGGGAAAAGAGCTTCTGCTGCGGTGGTGGTGGAGGCAACTATTGGTACAAGGTGGAAAAGGAGGAATCCATAAGCAAAATAAGGATGAAACAGGCCCTTGAAACAAAGGCCCAAACACTGGCAGTTGCATGTCCATTCTGTACTGCAATGCTTGAGGATGCCTCAAGGACCATGGACGCTGACAAAGACATAACCGTGAAAGATATTGCGGAAATTGTAAGGGAGAATATGGAGGAATAGATCTGGGATGATATTCATAAATGAAAGGGAGGTCAGGGAAAATCTGGACATGGAGGAACTTTCATCTGATCTTGAAATTGCGTTCAGGGACTACGGAAAGGGGGATGCAATTGCCAGCTCCAGGGACAGGATATACACAGGATCATCCTTCCTGAACACAATGCCAGCATACTGGAAAAGATATGGAATTTCAGGCCTTAAAACATACTACGCTGGACAGAATGGTGTAAAATTTGTTGTCATAATTTTTCAGGATAGGAATCCCGAGGAGTTTTTTGTTGTGGAGGCTGACAGGCTCGGACAGATGAGGACAGGGGCCCTTCCTGCAGTTGTAACAAAGAACACAGGGATCAAGGGTGATTTCCTTCTCATAGGAAGCGGATATCAGGCCGAAACACAGATGGAGGCAATGGTTAAAATTATGGGCCTGGAAAGGGCATGGGTATATTCAAGAAACCCATCCCATGCAAGGAATTTTGCCGAAAGGATGTCTTCATCTCTTAATACTGACATTGAAGTGGTTGAAAATTTGCAAAACCTGGAAAGGTTCAGCATAATTACAACCGTGACCAGTTCGAAGGAACCCGTTATAAGGGAGAAATTAAAAGGAGAGGAATTCCATATCAATCTTGTGGGAGCCAATCTTATGAACAGATCTGAGGCTCCCCCGGAAGTGATGAATTCTGCCGATCTCATCATTGTGGAACATCTTGATCAGGCAATGAAAGAATCCGCAGAGATTATGAGTGTGAAAGACAAAAATAAAATTGTTGAACTGAAGGATTTCATGAATGGAAAAGGGGGTAAGGGGAAGAGAACCATATTCAAGAGCATGGGCATTGGCCTGGAAGATATTGTTGCTGCAAGGATAGTTGCAAAGAACATGGGTTATCTGAGGTAAAAACATGAATGAGATTGATCCGTGGGGCTCCAGCCAGATAAAGGACTACGAAAAACTGAGGAAGGATTTTGGCATACCTGAATTCAACTTTGACCTTGACGACAACATATTTGCAAGAAGGCACCTGATCATAGGCCACAGGGATTTCCAGACAGTTCTTGAGGCCATGAACAGAAAGAAGAAATTCTATGCCATGACAGGTCTGATGCCCTCAGGGGAAATGCATATAGGAAACAAGACCGTTATCGATCTGATCATATATTTCCAGAAGAAGGGCGCAGATGTGCACATTGCCGTTGCAGATCTTGAATCCTATGGCACAAGGGGTGTATCCCTTGAGAAGGCAAGGGATGTGGCCATTGAGAATTTCCTGCTGAATTACATTGCCCTTGGCCTGAAACCGTGCAACTTTTACTTCCAGTCAGAAAGCTACAGGGTTCAAAGGTTATCCTATATACTTTCCAGGGAGGTTAATTTTTCAGAGATGCGTTCAATTTATGGATTTGAAGATTCAAAGAGAATGCTTGAGATAAATTCACCCCTTGTGCAGGCATCGGATATTTTGAGCCCTCAGGTATATGGTGAGCCTGCTCCCACAATTGTTCCAGTTGGAGCAGATCAGGATCCCCATTTGAGGCTGACCAGGGATATATCTGAAAGAATGAATATTTTCAGGATAAGTCTGGATAAGGGTGTGGAGATAAGCATAGGTGGATCGGAAGAACCGGAAAGAGCCATGAATATGGCTGAAACCATACTGAACGACATGGGTGCAGAAAGGATCAGGAAGAATATAAAATACAGAACGGTAACATGTGTGGGTTCCCATATTGACCCCTATGAACTCAGAGAAAGGCTTGCGATTGAGGAGAGGAGGATCAATGGGAGATCAACTATTGCCCCTTCATCCA
>JAGDXN010000085.1:2563-3772 GCA_023256455.1 Cuniculiplasma sp. | reverse complement strand
GAGGCTGGAAACAGGTATTAAGGGGGGAAAGATGAGCAAGTCCGTTCCTGATTCAACCATTTCTCTCAATGAACAACCAGAAGGGGCGAGGAAAAAGATAATGCGTGCACTCACCGGTGGGAAGGAAAGCATCGAAGAGCAGAGGAAAACCGGTGGAAATCCATACATATGCCCTGTCTTTGAGCTTTATATGTATCATCTTGCCCCGGATGATGGTGATCTGAAAACAATAGAGAATGATTGTCTCTCCGGAAAGAGGCTATGCGGTGAATGCAAGAAGGAGGCCGGGGAAAGGATGTCCAGCTTCTTGAATGATCTTAAGGAAAAAAGAGAATCGAGCAGATCTCTTGTTAAGGAATATTTGAAGGTTGACAATGAACTGTGATATCTGTGGCAAGAAGGCCGTATTCGAGAATAAACCTGGAAGGGTGGCTCTTTGCAAGATGCACTTTATGGAAAATATAGAGAAAAGATTCAGGCAGGAGCTGAGGAGAGAGGTAAAATTCGGGAAAGATTTTACCAGGATATCAGTGGCAATCTCAGGAGGCAAGGACAGCTCAACCCTCCTTTATCTTCTTCACAGCACCTTGAAGAGAAGAAGGGATGTGGAAATTACTGCATTCACCATAGATGAGGGTATACAGGGATACAGAAGTTCTGGCCTTGAATCTGCAAGGAAATTGTGCGATTCTCTTGGAATAAGCCATAAGGTAATATCCTTCAGGGAAGCCTTCAACACAGAGATGGATATGGTGGTTAAGGGAAAACTGGAAGGATCGCCATGTTCCTATTGCGGCCCAATGAGAAGGGATCTGATGAACAGGATGTCCATTGATCTCAATGCGGATTACGTTGCCCTGGGAATTAATCTCGATGACTACGCCCAGAGCATAATGATGAACGTAATCAGGGGAGATTTTGAGAGGATGATCAGGATGGCTCCACACAGGAGGATTGTGGACGGCCTTGTTCCAAGAATAACACCCCTGAGGAAGATATATGAAAAGGAGGTGAAGCTTTATGCAATCCTTGCAGGCATAGAGCATGATTCAAACTGGTGCCCCTATGCAATGCAGGCCCAGAGGAACAGGGCAAGGGATCTTATCAATGAACTTGAGGAGGAAAGGCCTGGGACCAAACTGGCCATTGAGGGTTTTCTCGAAAGGCTCCAGGAGAGGATCGAACCAGTTCACGTTATAACTCAAAAGT
>JAGDXN010000085.1:0-2553 GCA_023256455.1 Cuniculiplasma sp. | reverse complement strand
GCATGTGGGTAATAATATAACATAAGATTTAATAATTAATATTAATTGAACATCAGGAAATTATGAATATCAAGGATATTAAAAATATGATCATAAAAATGGACCCTGTGAGTAAGAAGAAGTACCTCTATTTTCCAGCAGTCATAGCCATTATTGCTGTAGTAGTTTTGATCAGTGGGTTTTCAGCAGCGGCCGTTCTTAATTTATCCAGCCAGACTGGAACACAGAGCGCCTACCAGTTCAATACATCATCCAACACTGATTTTACATCCGCTCCCCTGCTCAATAACAGTTTTGTGCCCGCCAGTTTTAATACAGCTAAATATACAGAGACCTCAACAGCTACAGCAGCCCAGACCGTTATTTTTGCTGTTGGTGCAAGCAGTTCGGTTACACCGACAGCAGGAGATTTTGCGGAGAGGCTTAATTTCACCGGTGCATCTTCCATTACAAAGGGTACAGTTAACTTTACAGTTTTTGATTCATACACGGTTACTAATTCAGGAGTGAGCACAACATACACAGGTCATTCAACTGTTTCTCTTGTAATTACTAACACAGAAGCTGTTAATGTGCTGATATACATTGACTTTGGAACAACCCCGCCAACAACCATAAATTACATAAGTGTAATAGTCAGTGGAGCCTAAACTGATTAAAATCTATAAAAACTAATAACTTTTTTATAATCATAATAATAAAATTTCAAAAGAAACTCTTCCCTTGAATTCATTATGGACAGGATTGCTTCACCCCCTTCTTTTTTCAAACCCCCGGTATGATGTTCTATCCTTTCCATTTTCCTGTCCCTGACCTCAATGTAGATCCTCTCTTTTTCCGAACTTGCCACCGCAATAAAATTTTCAATCTCCTCGCTCTTAGACTTAATTTTCTGGGTAATTTCATGGGGTTTAATTATAACTGTCTCAAAGGCATATTTATCATCCCCATTTAACCTCAAACTTATGCTCTCCATATCTTTCAGATATGGCCTTATGTGCTTTTCCACAATATGCTCCGGGTTGAGAGATCCGGTCTTTCTATTTGCAAGATTTAACAGTCCAGTCATTGAGGAAATTTCCCATGACATGTTTATTTCAGTGAGCTCTGCCTTTCTTGACAGAGATATGCCCGTGGTTATTTCAAGGTGCTCGCCAAAATTAATTGTGCCAAGATGATATTTAATTCCCCTTTCATTATTCTCCAGAATATCCATCTTTCCGTAATAAGATGCGTTTCCAACCTCATCTGTATAGGGCAGGAATGCAATGTCGCCTGTGTTATCCTTTTGAAAATTTAATATGCATATATGAACAGTGGATGGAAAAAACATATATGGATTGGTGAAAAAATCTCTCAAAAGGGGTACCGGGAAAATTGAACTGAATGTAAAATCCCGCTTAATATCCACGTAAACTCATATTAACATACATAATAAGTTTTATCAAATCAGATTTTCTGATTTTTTTATTAAAGATACCCCCTTACTGCCATTCTCTTTTGAAATGTAATGCAATCCCATATTCCAGTCAAGGGATCGGCAGTTACCTGAATCTCTCCATACAGTTCAGAAAACTGCCATGTAAGTGTTCATATTCTCTGATTATAAGGGAAATAGATTTTTTCAGCGAAGATTTTTAGAAAAACGCCACCCAATTTATGTCTCAATCCCCTGAATAAATATGCTATTCCCATATTTTTTACAAAAAAATCAAGATTTTACTATCTTTCCTGATTTCATTACCATTCCTGTCCTGGAAACATCCCGTATGGACTCCAAGGGATTTCCTTTCAAACTGATAATGTCTGCCTCGTACCCTGGCATTATCCTGCCAATTTTCTTCCCAAGAACATCACAGTTTCCTGTGGAGGCTTGAAGAGCTTCCAGGGGTGTGAGACCACCCGTCTCAGATAAAAGAACAATTTCCATCCAGTTTTTTCCGAAATCGATGTCCATATCTGTAACACCAAGGAGATCTGTCCCGGTCATTATATTTACACCATATTTTCTGGCCATTCCTATGACATCCCTTCCCTGGTCCCTGATCATTTTTAATTTTTCCAAATTTTCGGATTTTAAACCTGCGGCCTTTCCATTATTGTGAATAAGTTCCATGATGGAAAGCGTTGGTGTGAGAGATATTTTCCTCTCTGCCATCATCTTTATTGTGTCCTCTGATGCCAGGGTGCCATGTTCTATAAATTTGACACCTCCTTCAATTGCATTCCTTATGCCTGCATCCCCCTGGGCATGAGCTGCAACATAAGTTCCAGCCTTTCTTGCCTCATTTACAATAGCTCTTATTTCATCCAAAGTGAACTGTTCCTGATCAGGTCTGTCATTCTGAGAGAGAACACCACCCGTCGTAAATATTTTAATAAAGTCCGCACCTCCTCGAAGTGTTTTCCTTGCAGCTTTTATGCATTCGGGAACGCCATCACAAAGCTCAGCCCAAATATTCTTCGAAAATTCAAGAGGTATGGTATGGGAGAATTCTCCATGACCAAAAGTCTGGCTAAGGGGCCTCCCTGCTGCTATTATTGTTGGCCCCT
>JAGDXN010000033.1:9858-11290 GCA_023256455.1 Cuniculiplasma sp. | reverse complement strand
GGGCATATGACCCTGTCATTTCTGTGCCCATAATTATGATAGCAATGGGGGCCTTAGAAGCTCCACCAAACAAAGATATCATTGCAACAATCACAACTTCATCAACGCTTATGAATGGAACGAGAGCATGAATTGGCACACCAATGGCCGCTCCTAGAAAAGCACCTGATACCATTCCAGGAGCGAAAACTCCTCCTGATCCCTCAGAACCTATGGAAAATGCCGTCGCAACAACTTTTAACACAAAGAGGACTAAAAACATGATTACCATATCGAAATATGAACTGGCAAACAGGGTGAGATTACCATCAAGAATTTGCTGGACCCAACCGTATCCAAGACCCAATATTTCAGGGAAGAATATGGCAATAATACCAACCACCAAACCACCCAAAGCAGGCTTAAGGTAAGGGTTAATCTTTTTGGCCTTTTCAAATAGTTTGGTTATTCCGTAAAAAACCTTTATATAAAAGAGTGCAGCAAGACCTGAAAGAAGACCGACCATCATATATATCAAAAGGGATTGGGGATGGAAGAAACCTATGGTTGTTCCTGCAGGTATAACAAAAATGGTCGTATATCCTGTGTAGAAGCCAAATATGGAATAACCCACGACCGATGCAATGGTGGAGGGGATCAGAGCCTCAACCTCGAAATCTCTTTTATATAGTATTTCAGTGCTCAGTATGGCTCCACCCAAAGGGGCAAGAAATATGCTTCCAATACCGGCGCCTATACCGGATGCTACAGCTATTCTTCTATCATGGTCATCAAGATGAAATATGTCGGCAATAAAAGAGCCAAAACCTGCAGCAATCTGGGCTGTTGGGCCCTCCCTTCCGGCACTCCCACCCGAACCTATGGTGAGTGCGGAAGCAATTGTTTTAACTACGGGTATTCTTCTTCTTATTTTTCCATTCCTATTGTGAAAGGCATCAATTGCCGCATCTGTACCGTGGCCCTTTGCCTCTGGAGCTGTTTTATTAAGAAGAAATGCAACAAGCAAACCGCCAATTACGAGGGAAAGGGGTATCAGAAATCGAGAATATGGAGAGAAATGGTAAAATGATGTACCAGAAATAATTCCAGAGCGTGGTGGCGAAAATCCAGTAAGCCTGGTAAGAAGGTTGTCAGTTACATAATTTATCATTAAATAGAGAATTATTGCTCCTATGCCTGCTATCACACCTATGAGTGAGCCAACCAGACTCCATTTTCCGGTGTTTGTTGACATTAAACGGTTATAGGCTCTACGAAGCAAAATCAAACTCTCCATCAAGAATAAGAACCTGATTGTCGACCTATATTAAATTTTATCGAAAAGTTCATTCAAAAAACTAAGAAATTAAAGATTTGCTAAAAATTGACTATAAATTATTCTAAAACATGTATATAAGAATCGAGTACGGAATGCCATCATTGGGGAATAAAA
>JAGDXN010000033.1:9031-9699 GCA_023256455.1 Cuniculiplasma sp. | reverse complement strand
CAATTACCAGAGTACCTTCACTGAGCATAAAAGCGAATCCACCAAGTATTATGAGGGATGGGCCTATGTAGTCTCCAACCCCAAAAGAGAATAAAAGAATGCCTATTAACATTATAGCCTTACCGTATTTCTTGCTCAGTGAATTCTCTTTCATAATAGCTTTGGACAGTTTGAAGGATAAGGCAGTAAGCAAAACAGTTACAATTACAAGAATAATATATAGACCTGTGATCCCGTCAACTAAATAAAGCCTACGCGCCATAATATTTGTAACAAAGGAAAGTATAAAACCAATGTAATTCACAATAGTAATAATTATGCTGAAATAAGAGCCTACTATTATGGCATAATATTTTAATTCATTTGATATTTTCATAAAAACTGATCAGCCCATTGTATTTATTTTTTGTGAAAATGAATTTTGGCAAAAAACTTAAATTTGGCTCAGGTATAGTTTCATGAAAATAAGGAAACAAAAGAACGGGATGAGGGTTTTAGCAAGGATGAACAGAAATGGTTTATGAGACAAAGATATAGGAATGCCCCAAAAATATTCTACCTTCTCCTTATACGTTTAATACATATTCCTGTTCATCCATGGGCGGTATAAGAGTAATTGAATCTAAATTTTTTCATTTCGGTCATGTTTTTTCCTTTAAGTATGAAAA
>JAGDXN010000033.1:2265-9021 GCA_023256455.1 Cuniculiplasma sp. | reverse complement strand
TGTTTATAGAAACCGGAAACAATATGAAAGAAACAGTAAAATATCATCCTTAGTTACTGTTTCTATGGATAAGAGCATTGCAAGGAAAGCCATAACCATAGTATCCCTTGAAAAAAAGGATAGATCCTACATATCAAAGAATGACATAATTAACATCCTTGTATTCAAAAGGAAGATGATTAGCGAAGAAAATGGAGATAAATTTATAAATGAATGCATAAAGGAAGGTCTCATATCTCCAGCTGGCTCAAAATATCAGATTAATTTTAATGTAGCTGGTGTTCAAATTCCAATAGATTTTTCATTCACTGATCAGGAACTTTTTCAGGAGATTGTGGAGGAACCATCGCTCCTTGACAGACTTCTTGAGCTTGCTGTTTTATCTGGCAAAATGACAAAGAAGGAAGCGTTAAACATGATGAAAGAATATCTTCCAGGTATGATCTACGTCGATAATAATGTCAGGCTCCTGACAATTCTAAATGATAATTTCATTAATACCAAAACCATCAGAAAGGAAATAGAGAAAAATATACTTGACTTTATTCCTCGCCCTTAAATTTTTTAGCCAGTTCCATAGCCCTTGGAATATCTTCACTTTCCATTGCAAGGTCAATAGAAACGTCGTAAAGATATGAAACTATATCCCTGAACGTTTCCTTATCTTTCTTCGTCTTTATCTGTGACATTATTTCGTCGGCCTTCTTTAAATTCATTTCAGCCTCACTGTTTGCCTGAAAAACATCCTCGTTATCTCTGAATATCTTAATTCTTGCAACACAGGCTTCGAAATAATTTTCCCAGTCTCCTGATTTCTCAGCATCCTTCATTATGGATGCATACAGATCAAGCGCTTCCTTTTCCCTTTCCTTATCTTCTGAGAGCATATCAGCCTTTGCGCACTTAAGCGACAGGATCAGATTTTCATCCCTTAGATCTGAAGCAACTTCAAGGGCCTCGTCTATTGTGCCTGACGCATTTTTGCTATCGCCTGCTTCATCCTGCAAGTAGGCAAGGTTCATCATTTCTAAAGCTAGAATTTCAGGCTGCCCCAGTTCCTTCCGAATATTTAAGGAATCAATCAGGAAGCTTATGGCATTGTTTGTCTTCACGCCTTCCAGTCCATAATAAGCCTGTGATAGCTTACCCAGTATCTCTGCCCTTTCCTCAGTAGGTTCCTTATACTGTTCTGCCAAGGCCTTAAGCATATTTATGGCATCTGCATATTTGTTCTTTGAAATCAGTTTGTCAACATTTTTTAACTGAACCTCTAAATTTTTGTCATTCATTTAAATCACTCTCTTTTTTCAATAATTCTCTTGCGTAACTCATGGAAATATTATTGTCCCTGATCATTTGCTCTGATATAATATCGATCTGTTCCCCCTTTGCACCGGCACTTGCAGCAATATTTCTGGAATGAAGCTTCATGTGACCTCTCTGGATTCCCTCATCACTCAGTGCCCTTACGGCTGCAAAATTCTGAGCCAATCCAACACAGGCCACAACCTCCTGGAATTCCTTTGAGGAGGATACGTTAAGAATCTTCATTGCTATTTTTGCCTTACTCACGATGGAAGTTGATCCTCCCACAGTACCAAGTGCCAGCGGGATTTCTATACTCCCGGAGATATTACCGTCCCGGTCCACAGAATATCTCGTCATTGACGTATAGGGATGGCCAAAGGATGCAAAGGCATGGGCATCAGCCTCAGCCTGCCTCCAGTCATTCAATGTTGCAAGGAGTACAGCATCTATTCCGTTCATTATACCCTTGTTATGGGTTGTGGCCCTGAATATATCTGTCCTGGCAAGCTCATAGGCTTCAATGAACCTCCTGACAACCCTTTCACCACCCATCAGATCCCTGTCAAAGGTTGCATGTGCCCTTGTTACTCTATAGGGGGTTAAATTGCTTAATATTCTCAGAACAACCTCTCCCCCTGTCAGCTCCTCCAGGAAAGGCGCTATTCTTTCACACATTCCATTGATAACATTGGCACCCATGGCATCCATTATATCAACCTTTAAATGAAGCACCAGGCCATTACCATAGGGCATGTCTCTTACGTCAATGTCTATTGCACCCTTCCCCCTTTCACTTAATGTTTTGCTTACAGTATTGGCGATCTGGATTATCTTTGCCTTCTCCTTAAGTATATTGATTCTTGCAAGATCTTTGTTCCATATATCTATAATCTGCACCTGCCCAATCATGATATTTTCAGTGCTGATTGCTGTGAAACCACCCTTAGCTCTTGCAATCCTTGCAGCATTGGAGCATGCTGCCACAACAGAGGGCTCTTCAATAGCCATGGGTATTAGATAATCTTTGCCGTTAATTAGAAAATTCGTCGCTATGCCGACTGGAATCTCAACGGTTGTAAACGAATTTTCAATCATTCTATTTATGTCGGAATCGTTCAGGGAACCTGTGATTTTTAAAGTTTCTCTTTCAGTCTCTGACAATTCTAGCATATTGGAAATTAATTCCCTTCTCTGTTCAGGGCTCAGTTTTCTGAACTCAGGCAACCTTGAACTTATTTTTTCCATCTGACCCAACCTTAATGACGTAATGTGATTATATTTTTTATCCTTATTCTAAATGAACTTCAGAAAATTCAAAATAAAATTAGTTTGAAGTTATCTGGGATTGAAGCCTGGCTGAAAAGGGATAGACCATTATGTTTAGAATTATGGATATGGCAAGGAAAGGAATCATTAACTCAAATGAATAGGCAAGAGATAGTTTATAATAGTTGTGGAGCAATGTAAATATCAATATTCCTATGGCACCTCCCGCCGTATTTCCAACTCCCCAGGTCCAGGTATTCGCCCTTGTGGCAAGTTCCCTGGGAATTTTCTGCCCCACAAAACCAAGAATGGATGGAAAACCTGTAAACGCAGCGAAGGCATAGATTGAAAAAAGAATCAGGGCAACTGAATAGGGAAAACGAATGAAAATGAATGGTATAAACGCCAGGATGGATATTATTCCTGCCAGAAGAAGTGTGGAATTTCCACCCAGCCTTTTTGTTATGACCCCAAATATGGGCTGACCTATAATTGGCGTTATCAGTGCGATTGACAGGAAATAGGCTGAGAGTGCAGTACTCAGATATATGGAATTCAGATAAGAGAAGATGTAAAGGGCCACAGCCATCTGAAAGATTGACCTCAAGGAAAGTGTTAATGTGAGAATTAGAAGGAATGAAAGTACACCCGGGAAATCTCTTATTTTTTTAATTTCAGACATCTTCTTTTCCTTTTCCCTCTCATTCTCCAGTACTTTTTCTGACTTTCTGATGTTTCTTGAGGATAGATAAACCAACAGGGAAATTACAAAGTATGCCACAGAGAGGAATAAGAGTCCCTTGAACGCTCCATAAAAACCAATTAAGATTACTGCCACAGATATAATAAGAGCCCTACCAACGCTTCCCATTGCACCATTTATCCCCAAAAATACTGATGAATCCTTTCCCTTCAGGGAATATCTCAAAATGTCGGCACCGAGAGGGTGATAGAATGCCTGACCTGATCCAAGTGTTATGGCGCCTGCAATAACAAGAACATACTTCAGGCCAATGGAAGAATTGAATGGGCTCACGAAGGGGAGAGAGAACAATAATATGGAGAATGCAAGTAGCAATATACCAAGGCCCATTAATTCCGGATCTCTGTCGCTTCCATCGGATATTTTACCTATGGGTATACTCAAAACCCCTGCTATGAAAGTGTAAATTACTGCAAAGTATCCCAGATACAGGGCATTCAGACCAACGTCCTTTGCCGAAAAATAAACTATAAGGGACGAAAAAAGAAAAAACACACCATCGTTGGAAAAGTGTGCAAATGAAGTGCTAAACAATGCCTGAATATCACGGCGCATTCCCGTATATTAAAAAGATGAATAAATACACTTTGTGTAATGCCATAAAGTAAACTGAAAAGGAAATTAAAAACAGTCCGACCATCATAAAAAATATATTATATACCGACTCATTACAGGTTCTATGACGACGCAACTTGCTGAGGTTGAGATCACAAAGGATGGGGATGTTTATCTTGCAAGGATAATTCTTCCAAGCGGAGAAGTTGTAAATCTTGAGAATGAGGATTTCGAAGAGGTCCTTGAACAGGTTGCAAACGATTTACAGGAACGTTTCTCCGATTGAATGTAATGCGAGGATGGCCCAGTGGTACGGCGGCAGCCTGCTAAGCTGTTTCTTGTTAAAAGAGCGTGGGTTCGAATCCCACTCCTCGCGCTAAATAAGATAAAACCCTTCTGAACTCATTTAATAAATATATACCTGTATAGAATTATGTTTTCAATTATTTAAAGATGCTCTCCCAATATGAAAGCATTCAGATTGGTATAAAATAAAATCTTTTTAATGTGACACACTTACAATATAATCTAATAAGAGATCGTAACAATTTCGAGATTGGGAACATTAAATGTTATATTATTGCCTTTTTTCTTAATAAAAATTTTCATAAAAAATATTAATTATATTATTTCAGAAATTACTCCTTAACCAATTCCATATTGTGTTTGAGGAATTTTTTAACTTTAGGGGAGATCACAACTCTACAGTACGGGTTATTCTGGTTTCTTTCGAAGTATTTCATGTGATAAGACTCTGCAGGGTAGAAGTTTTTAAACATCTCCACCTGTGTTACAACAGGTTGCTTGAACTTTCCAGATTCCTTGAGTTTTTTCATATAAGTCTGAATGGATTCCATCTGAGCAGGACTCATTGCAATAATAATGGATCTGTACTGAGTTCCTACATCAGCCCCCTGCCTGTTAAGGGTAGTTGGATCATGGATTTCAAAGAATATGTCCAGTATTTGATCAAGAGATATGGTTTTCTCATCAAATTTCAATTTTACCACTTCGGCGTGCCCTGTTTTATCCGTACATACATCCTCATAGGAAGGATTGGGGAAGTCTCCACCGGAATATCCCGGGATCACTTCATCCACACCCTTAACCATTCTGAATATGGCCTCCGTGCACCAAAAGCAGCCTCCTCCCAAAATGATCTCACTGTTCATTTTGATCCTCCGGCACAAAAATCAACGATATGGAATTTACACAATGCCTTGTATTCTTAGGTGTAAATCCTTCACCAAGAAATACATGTCCAAGATGGGCTCCACAGTTTGCGCACTGTATCTCGGTTCTGTATCCGTCCCTGTCAGGAACCCTTTTCACTGCCCCGGGTATTTCCTGGTCAAAGCTAGGCCATCCGCAGTGTGCGTCAAATTTTGAATCTGATGTATAAAGCGGGGTTCCACATCTTTTGCAGACATATTTGCCCTTTTGAAAATTATTTTCATACTCTCCCGAAAAAGGTCTCTCCGTACCCTTGTACAAAATCACCCTTTCCTCTTCCTTTGTAAGCTTTCTATATTCCATGATCTTACATATTTAAACAAAGTAGATTAACACTTATAAAATAATTTTTAAAAACTGTCTGGTTAAAATTTTCCTAAAATGGATTATATTTTTTCAACAATCTGGTTCTTCATCTCTTCAAGTTTCGGGTCATCTTCCTGAAGGTTGTGTTCATGCTGGGCATGTAGTCTAATGTGATGGAAGAGATCTTCCTTGCTGTCAGCCTCCACATGAAATCCGCATTTAAATCCTGTGTCCTCACATTTATACCTAAACTTTCCCATATCTATCAATATATGATACTAAAATGAGATAAAAAGCTTTATGGATTTAAAATAAAAATAAAATTAATTTACCATCTCAAGATATTTTCTTTCTATAAGATTTGTTGGTTCTGCCCATTTTAACCTTATCCCATTATTTTGGATAAGGGAAATAACACCATCATTATCCATATCATCCGGGAGGGTTAAATTTACATATTCGCTTCCATCATATTCAACCTTGACACCTTTTTTTTCTAGAAATGAAAAATCTGACATTACGTATGGTGTGACCCTCATCATTTTTGCATCTGTTTCATTTTTCATTTCAAGCTTTTTTTCCCCTCCATTAATTATAACCACCCGGTTTGCAATTTCTCTTGCTTCTGAAATTAGATGTGTACTGAAAAGTATGGTCTTCCCCTCCTTCCTGTTGAGGTTTCTTATGATCTCCACAAATTCCCTCATTCCTCTTGGATCAAGACCAAAGGTTGGTTCATCAAGAATCAGAATCTTGGGATCCATTGCCATGGAACATGCAAGAGCAAGCCTTTGTTTCATCCCCCTTGAATATTGCCCTGTTTTTCTATCCATGAAATTATTCATTCTCAAAAGGTCAGTAAGCCTGTTTACCTCACTCTTTATCATCTCTCTGTCTGCACCCTTGACCTTGCAGACGTAAGAGAGAACTTCCTTTCCATTTAAATAAGGATAAAATTCCGGGAGCTCTATAAGGGGACCCACAGAAGACAGTGCTCCCATTGGATCCTCATCAACCCTCTTTCCATTGATCTCAACAAAGCCAGAAGAAGGGTGTACAACGTTTGTTGAAATTTTCAAAAAGGTACTTTTTCCTGCACCATTTTCTCCCAGAACAGCATGAACTTCGCCTTCTCTTATCTCAACTGTAACATCATTTAAGGCCTTAACGCCAGAAAAATTTTTACTGATATTATAAAGGCCGACAACAATACTCATTATCTATCATTTTTTACTCTGAGCATCTTATTTAAATTTTAGCTATCAAACCCCTCCTGTTGAATAATATTAAGGTTAATTAGTTCATGCTTACTAATATGTTGCAAA
>JAGDXN010000033.1:0-2255 GCA_023256455.1 Cuniculiplasma sp. | reverse complement strand
TTATCTCAACAAATCCAGAAGAAGGGTGTACAACGTTGGTTGAAATTTTTAAAAAAGTACTTTTTCCCGCACCATTAGGGCCTAGAAGGACTACACAATCACCTGAATTAATCTCAATTTCAAAGTTTTTGAGTGCTTCGAGTCTTCCATACCTTTTTGAAAGACCTTTGGCTTTCATCTCTATCATTTACTTCACCTCTTTCCTTTCGAACAGAACAACTGTTATTCCCAAAGCTATGAGGAAATAAAGAAACATAATAAGTGCATTACTGACCATGGAGGAATAGCCCGCTGGCGCCGGATTAACGGCCACCGTTGTTATACCAAATGTAAGGTTTATAAATACCCTGTATGTTATGGATGCCGCTTGATTTAAAAGATAGTATGGGACAGTCTTGTAAAGCAATTCAATTACAATGGTTGCAGCATTTAATACGAGAAGATATATGATCAGAACTGATATGTATGCATATGTATTTTTATTAAAGATGCTGCTTATCAAAAAGGTAACTGCGGATATGGCAAAGACAAATACAAAAGTAAGCAGGATACTAGAAAATATCTGAGGTATTACCTCTCCGAACAGATAATAAAAAACCGCCAATTGAATTACGGAATAGGTCATTACAATAAGGATTGTTACTGAAACTGAGGCGAAAAACTTTCCTAATAGCAGTACTATTCTGGGAATGGGAAGGGTGAAAATGTGGAATGCTGTTTTACTTTCAATCTCACTTGATATGGCAGGGGACCCGAAAAATACCGAAGCAAAAACAGGGAGGTTTGAAAGAATGAAACCCCACAAATACGCAAGTGCCAGCTCATTTACGTGAGATCCTGTAAGA
Organism: Cuniculiplasma sp.; assembly: GCA_023256455.1. Lineage (GTDB taxonomy): Archaea > Thermoplasmatota > Thermoplasmata > Thermoplasmatales > Thermoplasmataceae > Cuniculiplasma. Next base: position 1,410 of record JAGDXN010000033.1, on the reverse strand, counting down.
TTCAAATGAGCCCTGCTTATAAACGTTGATAGGTCGTTAATATATCTGAAGGAAAGGTATGTCAGAAGGATTGCCACAACAACTGAAATAAAGAACATAAGGTAGAAACTCTTTGACCTATAGTAATTTCTTAAATAGTATAGATATGTGTCTTTCATTAAAACTGCTCTATTTACCATTACCACATTATGGGACAAAACTATTTAAAAATAAAACAAAATATTTTTAATTTAATGAACCTGAGAAATAAAGAAATCATTACAAATTATGACGATTGACTTGAAATCAAAAGATGGTTCAAAGCCATTTTCAGGCTGCCATTCTTCAAACCTATGTTAAAATAGAAGGCAACTTCATGGCCACCGTTAAGTGAAGCTGCAGATGTTATGTAATTGTTAAATTCATGGGTAACCAGGTCAAGCACATCAGTAAGGAATGTAGTGTTGCTTGATTTTATCGTAAGATTGGATGATTGATATGTAATATTTCCGTATACAGAGAAATTTAGATTCCTGGAGAAATTTGTGAAGTTAGAATTTACATTGTTAATTTCCAACGCCTTTTTATATAAGGTCTGATTGGATGAGAAATTCAGATAAAAACTATCATAAACATCTGCACGGGACATAATGAAACTGTCGTTTTTCAAATACGTATTATTGTGGTATGCATTAATGGAATATATCACTGAGTTCAAATTTCCAACTGTAACGTATGATGATTCTATGGAAGCCAAGAATATTTTTGTGGTGTTTAAAGAATTCCCATTTAATATTGCCTTCTCAGCAGATGTATTACCATGAAGAATGGATATGTTTGAGAGATTATCAGAAATTGAGTAAATGCTGTATCCCAGATAGTTCTCATAGAATTGGATAGATACGTTTGAAGAAACCTTGCCGTGACTCGGTGGGGCTGATGAAACATTTGAACTACTGGAAGAATTTGAGATTGTATTTAATCTGCCTGTAAATGTATTCATGCTATAGTTGAAAATTCCACCAATAAAGTTGGAGCCGCCAAATAAATATACATTACTTGTATTATTTTGAATGTGTATAATGCCAGTAACATTCTCTGGTATAAAATGTGTTATTTCCACAGGAGGTGCATTCAAATAATTATAAGCAAAATAAGCTGTGGGGGCGGCAACGCCTATAACAATAATCGCCACAATTATGGTCTTTACAGCTGAAATCATGTTAATCTTAATTAGCAGTGTTAAACCATATAAAAACTTAGGTACAAAAAATTTTATTATCATATAAAATCAGAGAAAGAGTTCGCTTATTTTTAAGCACTTTACTCCAATTTTTTTGGTCATAAAAGTTAAATCTTTAGTAAAAGAGATACTGGCAAATTAAATATACTTAAGACCATTATGCTCCCATCTCGAATTGCCCGAATGGG
>JAGDXN010000027.1:1750-11381 GCA_023256455.1 Cuniculiplasma sp. | reverse complement strand
TATCATGACTGGCTATTCTGCTTCCAAACTATATTCAGCCATCCTAAAAGATTTCCGTCGTAAGCTTCAAGGATATATGAATTTCCCATGTTAAGGTATTCTTCTGGTTGATTGGTAGAAAGCTCAAAAGTCTTGACCTGATCATGGGAAATGGAGGGGTCTCCAGTGGTGTTCCATATGAATCCATTTGGTGAATATAATATTCCGCTTTCGAGGATCCTGAAGAATAGGGGAACGTTATTTTCTGGCCCTGAATAATATATAGAAACATCGATTGCTGTAACAAAGGATTTATTAAAGGATACCGGCTTCACATCCTCAATAATAAGCTGCTGATGGTAGTTTACATCATCATTTAAGAGAACCATAAAGGGTGAAAGCAAAAGAAGGATTACGACAATAGTTATGGCAAGGTTCTTTCTATTTTTCAGAAATAATTTTAAGCGTCTGATCTCGCTGATCTTTTCACTGACGTTTATCTTTCTGACCGAAATATTTTTCTCCTTGAAGAGAGGAGGTATGAAAATTAGTGAAATTACAGGCCAGTAAATTATGTAATTTTCCAGCAGTCTGTAATTAAAAAGAAATATGATTATGGGGAAAACTGTGAGCGTGTATTTATTTCTTTCAAAGCTCAAATAATAATATATTAAGGAAATCAGCCATGTACTTATCATCAGAGCCGCAAAGAAGTTGGATCTGGCATAGGGCAGAATTCCCATAAATGATATTTGGGAAATCCCAAAACCTATTCCCAAAAGGGGAGAAAATTCAGGTCCAACCACTGAAGAAATGTACGCACCCGGATTCAGTATTATAAATGGAAGGTTGAATATCAGGAAAATGGCAATGGAAATTCCTGCATATTCAAGGGCTCTCTTGAATCCGAACGTTTTCCATATGTATATGACAAGGAAAGGAAAAATAATAAGAGGAACCTGTTTAGTTGAAAGTGCCAGGCCATAGAATACTGGCGAAAGGGTTTTTTTGTCAATAAGAAGAATTGCCATGCCTACAAAGGTAGCCCAAATTACATCGGTGATGCCATTAAAAGAGAAGAGGATGAAGTTAATGTTGAATATGGCTATGGCAGTTGCCAGAGGTGCGGCATAATCCATCTTATTCTTGATAAAACTAAAAGGAACAATGCTGATTAAAAACACTGAAAATAGGAGGAGTAAAACCTCAGGTTTGATATGGAAAACAACAAAGGGTGCCATCAGGAGGAACGAAAGGGCTGGATATTGCAGCGAAGTTACATAATTGCCAAGGGTTGTGGGTGTCAGGTATGTATTTGGGACACCCATCATCTCAAGGGACTTGAGGGAGAATATCATGCCATATGGATTGTGCCCTTCCATGACGGACTTTACTGAAAGCATATCTATGGCAAGTTCATCGGTTATTGGAAAGTTGGTAGCCATTCCAACAAAGAATGTTATGAACGAGATTATGAAAAGGCTTATGAATGCGAAAAAAAGGATTTTCTTTGGGTCCCTGTTGCCATATTCACCTCTTCTCGAGCCAACAAGGAGAAAGACGAAACCAATGATTGAAAGCACAAACTCAATGGCGAGGAAAAATGGAGATGAATATCCTGTAATATTGTAAATGGAATACGGCAGAAACAGAATCATAATTCCCATCGCATAAAGGCCAAACCTCTCAATCAGAGTTTTGTAATGATTCTGGAGATTTTCCATTTCCTTTTGATCCATTTTCCTTAATCCTCCCATTGAAATATTTCCATATTAATTTTATCGATATGAGTTGTATTTATTTCGATATTAACATCAACTAAATAAGATGTACTGAAAAATGTTTCATTGAATTGGACTGAGTTTTTAAATTTCCAGTTAAAATCGGTATTTTTAACACTGATGTTATCTTCCACGACTGTACTGGATGAAATAATTCCTTTTATATTCAAATTTCCCGGAGTTAAAAAGGGTATGTATGCATCACAGGTACCGTTTTCATTTACAAAGTTCATTGAACTTAGGTTGTAACTTAGATTTCCATAAATTTTAGGATTCCCAGAATAACCCATTTTGAAAAGAATATCTCCCTTATAATATGCAAAAACACCATAGTTGTAAGATTTTAAGAGATAATTCACCTCTTTATAGTATGATTGAACCACTCCGTTGTATGAAATGGGGAAGGCAAAGTGGTAGTTATACGGATCAGTAATGATATACTGTGGAGGATTCCCTGATAGATTGGTTCCGGGGCAAATGTATCTGTATCCTTGAGCAAACTCCGGAAAATTGCCCTGAATTAATATGGTAGATCCCTGGGGAACAAGGTTGACGATTTGCATCAATTTAATATCCTGTTCTGTTGGGGTTATTTTCTGTAGTGTTGCATAATAGGTCATGGAACCTGTAAGCCATGGATTAACAGCCTTTTGATCATAGTTTGAAGTGTATAAATCACCAACAGGTGTATAAAAGGAGAAAAGAACTGCGTTCAAAATTAATACCATAATGAGAATATAGTTCAATATTCTCTTTCCTTTTACATAATTTGTCAGCCTCTTTATGGCCACAATGAATGAAATCATTACAATGGGAGAATAAAGTGCAGGATACTGGAAAAACATCAGGTTTTCATAGGGAAGATAGTTGTTGGAAAAAACCATTAGAACATATGGAAGAGCCAATACAAGATAATCAAGGCTCATAATGGGAACAAACAGGTAAGGCAAAATCATTCTGATTAAAAATTCCCCTTTGAACGTAACATTGGAATATAATGGTATTGGAGTGACATTGCTCACATAATGACTCACAAAGTTTTGTCTATAATAGATAAAAGGAAGTAAAAAGACAATGGAAGAAACTAAAAGTATCAGGATTTCTCCCCCCATATTTTTATAATTAAATCCAAATTTCCTGAATTTTTTTATCATTTCTATTAGAACGAATAGAAAGATAATTACGGGAGCCATAAAATCTGTTATAATGGCAAGGAAAGCTGATATCTTCCAATGTGAAGATTTCTTCCTGTAGAGGTAGAATGTGACAAGGAAAAGGGTCGGGAAAAAAGCCATGAAGTGGAAATCAAACCAGAAGATGCCGGAAACAGGGTAATAAATGAAAAACAAGATTTCAGTCACCATTGAAACAATCCTTGAAAATCCATATTGCTTCGAAATGAGGAATATCAAGACACCTGAGAAGGCCAGAAAATAGTCCTGATAAAAAAGAATAATCCATTCCTTTGGGTATAAGGAATACAAAATTCCAATTGGAATATAGATAAGTTTGTTCACTGCAATGGGATGAGGGTTGTTGATGGATGGAAGAAATTGCAATTCCTTAACCTCATAAAGAAGAGACGCATTAACCCCAAGATCCAGAACATTCTGGGAAAATGAAAGATACCTTAAATAGGAAACGATCGAAAAAAGTGTTCCAAATATAAGGAATATTAATATGGGTAGAGCCAACTCTCTGGACAGAGTCTTAGTTTTTTCGATCATGTCATCCCTGTCATGTACACCCATTCCAGATTTATGAAACATCACTTATCTCCCAAGTTTAGGGTGGCATGGATGCACTGCATAAAAATTCATGTATAAAGTTGTATATCTATGAAAATCAAGCGAATATCGGCCAAAAATTAGTTTTTCATCAATTTGATCCATCATTAAGAACAGGATGGGAATGAATTAAATCTCAAATTCACATACACTGATGAAAAAATGGAGAAGGAAGACTTACCCATATCTGTAATCATAACAAATCACGAGAGAAAGAAATATGTAAGAGATGCCATAACCTCAGTGAAAACTTCAGCAGATAAGGCTGGGATAAATGTAGAAATTATACTTGTAATGGATTATCATGATGAAGATATTGAGAAATTCGCCAGTGAAAGGAATGTAATTGTCATATTCAGGCCAGAGATCGAACTAGGCATTAAGCTTAAGGCTGGAATTGAAAGGGCCAGAGGAAAGTATTTGTGTTTTCTGGATGACGATGATATGTTTCATCCCGAAAAGATTGGGGAAATATACAGGGTCATGAATGATTCTGGCATATCCTTTTATCATAACGCTATTAAAGAAATTGGTGAGGATGATACCTATTTTTCCATTGATTTCCAAAAAGTTGAGGACGGATGGGAAAAAAAATATGACATAATGAAAATGGAAAAAGGAATGGTCGGTGAGATCCTAAGAGAAAGATCTGACTGGTACCTTTCCTCAATGGCCATAAGTTCAGAAATCGCAAAAAAATATTCTCCCATTGTGGGAAAATGTGTAAAAAGCCTTGACAAGGTAATATTTCTCATAGGAATTGCTGAAGGCAAATCCATAGTAATATCGACAAAAAAAATTACTTTTTATAGAAAGCATGTGAGTATTACGGGCATTAAGGCTGACACTAAAAGTTTCAGCAAATCAAGGCTACAATTTACCAGGATGTCAATTAAAACAATGGAAATAATGGAATCTATAAAAATAGAAAATAATCCAATATATTATCACATTATCAACCTGATGAGGACAAAAATGAAGGCAAATGCAATCATCTATGGGGATTTTTCAATGGAAAGAAAGGATGTGGAATATCAACTCAATCACTATTATAGAGAATTTGAATGTGAAGAGTGCAGGAAGTTAAGAATTCTTCTCAAGGTTCACAGGTATTTGCCTGGTACAGTCCAGTTCATTTACAGAAAGGTCCAGACAAGAGGAATATAAAATTATTCCTGCTTTCTCGAATGATTTAAAAGGTTTCTGTCTATTTTATCCAGTGCAACGCGGAAAAACTGGGATTTGTCATATCTGTCCCTTGCCCAAATTCCAATAACCGTGAGAAACATTTGGGGAACAGTTTTTGTAATCTTGAGTTTTGAACCCTTGCTATCTTTCCACCTGATACCGATTTCTCTTGGCGTGAGACCCAATCTCATTGCGTGAAAGATCATTGATATGTCAAAAGTCCAGTCAAACACCCTTACTCTCTTTGAAATCTCCCTTGCATCATTTTTGTAAAAAATTTTCAATCCGCACTGAGTATCCTTCACAGGGAGCCTCAATATAGCAAAAACATAATAGTGAAATATCCTGCTTAATATTACTCTACTGAGTGGCTGCTTGACAACCTGAACAGAATCTTTTACCCATCTTGAAGATACAACGAATTCTCCTTTTTTCAGTTCTTTCTTCAGCCTTTCCAGCTCTGATGCCGGGATTGAGCCATCTGCATCAATGTATGCAATAATCTCCCCCCTGGCTGAATTTATCCCTTCAATTATTGCTCCACCCTTCCCAAGCCTTCTATTATAGGTTAGGATCCTGCAATCACTGCAGACTTTCCTCGCAACCTCTGGCGTCGAGTCATTCCCATCAAACACGATAATTATTTCATAAACTCCAGTAATATTATCCTTTAAATCTCTTAAAACAGATTCAATTCTGTTTTCTTCATTGTATGCTGGAATTATAATGGAAAGTCCTTGAGATATCAATGTTCCTGAATTGCTTCTTTCAATTAAACAGTTTCTATTTATAAGTTAGCAAAGAATATAAATAGTATAACGAACACATTGATTTTAGAATTTTTAACTTGACTAAAGATTTGAAAAGAAGAGGATGATCCTGAATAAATTTTCGTCAAGATTGACAAAATAAGGAGAAATATGGGTAGTGTACTGAATTAGATGTAAAAATAAAAATATCCTCTATAATTCAGATTGGAGCAAGTTAAAATATGAGGGACCAGTTAGATGTGATGAAAGAGATATTAAGAATTTTCATGAAGGACAGCAAGGAAAAAATGAAAGAGTTGATAAAATGATTCCTCAATAAGGTATTGGATGAAGAGGCAGGGATCCTGTTCTCATCCTATCCGTATGAGAGGAGAGAAGAAAGTTAAGGGTACAGAAACGGATAGATAAAATGGATATTAAAGACTGTCAACGGTGAACTGGAACTTAAGAAACAGCAAATAAGGGTGTTTTCCCTTGAGACCATGGTGTTCGATCAGTACTCAGGTCAGGAAGGCCATGGATTCCGTCATCCTTAAAGCCTAAATACAGCGAGTATCCACAGGGAATGTAAAGATAATGGGACAAAACCCTAGAAAGGATAAGAGGGAGAAGATACATTAAGATGGTAGAGAATTAAGGAATTTAAAGGATCTTTTTAAAATTACAGAAATTCACGAACACTATGGGTTTTAAACTAAAACTTATTGGATTTCCGGCTATAATATTTGAAGGCTTATGAAAACATAAATTATTGTTTAAAATTAAGTAGTGTTTTCCAGAAGTGTAGTAATTTCAGTCAAATCTAAGTGGCTTAACCTGACATTACAATGCTTTGCTTAAAATATGACAATTTGGGGAAAATCTATGTATGTAGAAGTAAGTCAGTCATTTAATAGATTTTAAAAAAATTTTGAATAAGAAGAATAATTAAGTGACCAGGGAGAGAATATTTAATCAATCTTAAGTGCTTATGAAGAGAGAATAGGAGAAATTTACAGAATATGGTAAAAAAGAGAAATCCTCAATGTTTGCATGTGAATTTTTTCTCCTATTATTTCCTGTAAAGAAGATAAAGGATTAGGCCGCCAGCAAGATAAAAGATAGAACTGGTTGAAAAGAGTATGTGGAAGGAAAGAATCTGGTGGTTCCTGAAAAGGTAAAGGATCAATCCATATATGAGGGGAGATATGGTCGAAGCACCCGATAGAGAAAGATTGAAAATTGAAAGGTGTGTTCCTGCCTTTTTTGCATTTGCCAGATCACCTGCCAGTGCTATGGAAACACTGTAATAACTTCCATAGGATGCGCCCAATATGCCACCCAAAACAAGAAAAAGATCGTATGATCTGAAATATGGAATCATGAAGGTTGGAACGGCAGAAACAGTTGCAGATATGATTAAAATCCTCATTCTGCCTATCCTGTCTGAATATCTGCCCACGACTATGGAAGATGCCGATGATAATATCAGTATTAAAATACCGGCAATTCCTATGAGAATTTCAGGGTTACTAACATTCAGCATCACTTTAAAAAAGTAAAACTCAAAGTAAGTCAGACCCATTATTCCCATAAAAACAAATAGACTTCCGGCCGTAAGAATTTTCAACCTTTTCTCATTATTTTCAATTTGCTGAATTTTTTCCTCTTGATCCTTAATCCTTACAGAAATTTTCTTTCTCTTGATTACTGATATAAAGGACAGGGAACCTGTTGCCATCATTGCTATGGCAATGAGGATTAATGAAATAGAAAAGGGAAAATTAGTCAGGGAAAAGGATGTGATTCCAAAGCCAGCAGCTGACCCTATCAACGTATATAATCCATTGATCCCAGAGGATATTCCTCTTTTTTCCCTTTCAACCGTTTCCGTGAGTAAAGGCTGGGTTGAGCCGATAGCAACATTGGAGAAAAACTGCAGAAGTGAGAAAGAAATCACTATTCCCGTATATATTCTGTAGAATGGTATACTCAGTAAGATTCCTGTAATGGACATAAACGATCCGAATAGAACTATAACACTTCTCCGTGCGCCTTGCATGTGCAGGTGATCCCCAACAACCCCTGAAGCTATGTTGCCGGCAATGGCCGAAAGTCCCCCGATGAAAGCGGCAATTCCCAAATAAAGACCTGAATAGATGAAGGGAACCGCATTCTCCACCTCAAGGGGAAGTATAAGTGTTTCAAAGGATATCCACAGATAGTTTGTGCCAAGATATATGGAATTAAATCCGAAAAGTGATTTTATTCCATTATTATTTCCGTTTTTCATCTCTTCACCTTTTAACAATCAATTCACTGATGGCAAAATATAATCCCCTGTCTTTGGTCTTCTCAAGGGAATCAGAAGGAAGATTGACACCATATAAAAGAGAGCTGCTGTTTCAAACATCACCGTAAATCCAGTAACATAGTTATGGCCATAGTAGTTAAGGATAAGGCCAAACAGGAAAGGGGAAGCCGCTGCTGAACCTCCAACAGATATATTGTATATTGCCATGTATTTTCCTGCTCTGTCTATGGGGGACATATCGCTTGCAAGGGCCTTCGATACACTGAAAAAAATTCCATAGCCGAGACCAATGATTGTTCCAAGAAATATAAAATAAATAAGATTGAGGTACAGGGGTATCATTGCCATGCCTATGCCTGATATGAGAGAGGAAAAAAACAATATTTTCAATCTTCCAACCTTATCGGAAAGGATCCCAAATACTGCTGTTCCTGCGGCTGAAAATAGAAGCACAAATATTCCGGAAATGGTAACAAGATAGGCTGGATTTTGAGCCAATAAGACATACTTGAAATAGTACATTTCGAAGAAGCTCAATCCGCTCAGGCCGAGAAAAAATGTGAAGGATGCAATAACAAGGGATGCAAATTTCCCATCTATTCTCAGGGATTCAATAATGGGCTGTCCTCTGCTTCTGGTGCCATGCTTTATAAATATCTGAGGCATATCATCATGTCTAATTGTCAGCGTAGTTACAACTGCAGTTGCAAATAAAACCACTGCCATCACAATAAAGCTTAATTCATAAAATTTTATGGATATGAGATAACCTGATATGCCAAGGCCAAAGGCATTTCCAAGAAGGGTAAATACGCCGTTGATGCCAGTTGCAAACCCCCGCTGGTCTTCCTTAATGAGATCCCTGAAGAGTGGCTGATATGCACCTGAGGACACGTTGGTTCCAGTCTGGATCAGAATATACCCGGCGAGTATTCCGATGAAAGAGTTTTGAATAAGCAAATCGATAATAATTGAAATTGATGCAAAGGCGCTTCCAAAAAGAATGTATGGGCCCCTCCTCCCCCATAGAAAACTGAAATGGTCACTTACTGTTCCAGAAAAAAGGCTTACCAGGACACCAATGCTGATTCCTATGGCGGCAATTATACCAACGGAGAGAGTGTTTGAGTTTGCGCTGATTTCTATCTGGGTAGGGATTATGAGTGTTTCAAATGCAATCCAGGCATAGTTGGTTCCCATATGCACAGTATTCATGAGTGTGATGAATTTCCCACTTCTCTTTGTATATATCATGAAATTATTCTGGGGAAAATATGTTAGGGTAAGATATAATATTTGCCTAATATGAAAACTGTTTTACCCTATTTCTTCTCACTATTCACAATACCCTTTGTTGCCCTGGCCTTTATGGAAGATATTACCTTCGGTATGTCTATCTTCATAGGACAAACTACCCCACATCCTCCCGAATGGACGCAGTACATGGATGGCCATGGGTCTCCGTTAGTGATGTAATTCCACATTACACCTGTTGGACCTCCATATGGCGATTCCCTGGATATCCATTCCGGTCCTATGGAATTGTAGACAGGGCATGAGAAATAGCATCTTCCGCATTTAATGCAAAGCAATGCTTCCTTCAATTCATCATCCCTGCTCGCCTCCAATCTCCCGTCGTCCAGAAGGACAAGGTAAAAGTTTTTTGGTCCCGTTGCCGGTGATACCCTTTTCATTTCTATGTCTGCAGTTGAGCTTGGGCCTGATGTTACATTTATGTAAGTTGGTGGAAATAATCCTGCATTTGCAGATTGAACCATTACTTCGTCCAGTGCATCCGGAAGTGCTGGCACAATTTTATCAATGCCTGTAATT
>JAGDXN010000027.1:0-1740 GCA_023256455.1 Cuniculiplasma sp. | reverse complement strand
GTGGGAAGATGGCAGTACTGTATCCATCCTTATGTTTCCCTCATTTTCCACAAGAGTTACGGAACCGGTGTCAGCTGACACAGCGTTTGCCCCTGTAATACCAAAATCTGCATGTATATACTTATCCATAAGGAATTCCCTGACCGCTCCTACCATGTCCTCAACGCTTGATTCTTTCCCAATTTTTGGATTTATTTTATGGATAAGTTTACCTGCCTCTTCGCTCTTAAGATCTATGGATGGTGCTACTATGTGGGAGGGCCAGCCATCCTGAAGCTGAACGAGGAATTCTCCAAGATCTGTTTCCCAAACTTCATTTTTTTGTTTCTGTAAAAATTCTCTCAGTCCGGTTTCATAGGCCACATTGGATTTTGAAAGTACCACCTTTTTTTCACTACCAACAATTTCTCCTATTATTCTGTTTGCCTCTTCCTTTGTTTTTGCAAGGTATGCCTTTCCCCCAAGTTTTTCAACATTTTTAATCGTCTGTTCCACATAGAACTCCAGGTTTTCTATTACTTTCATTTTTCTTTCCCTTAGCCTTTCAGCCAGATCTTTCACATAGGGGAACTTTTCTAAAATCTCATCCACTTTCTTGGCATTATCCATTATGACAGGATCTATGGTCTCTTCCCAGTTCATGAAACCACCTCTGCCAGATCATAAACTTTTGCAAATGGAGAGAGGTTTGCATAGCAGAGCGGGCACAGTACAAGAATATTTTCATTAACTTTTTTTAAATGTTCAGCCCTCAGTTTGCCCATTTCATCACTTAATTTGCTGTCTATGGGACCCATTGGGCCGCCACAACACATGGATGTTCCATTAGAGGTATACACCGGATCTTCCACAAGGGAAATACCCGCTTTTTTAATTATTTGCCTTGAGGAACTGTACATTCCTAAAAATCTTGAATAAAGGCAGGAATCATGAAGAACGAAGTTACCCTCACCCTTTGCGCTGTCCATATATTCCAGATAGGTATTGAACGGTATATCAAATCCTGCCAGAGTTTTCAATCTGTTCAGTGCATTCGTAGTATGAGGATCTGTGGTAATTATCCTCCTGACTCCAAGTTCCTTAAATCTCTCCCTTAATTTAATTCCATATTCTATGAACTCCTCCCTGAATCCCAGTTCATAGAGGAGTGCACCACTGTATGGCTCTTTCTCATAGAGATATGATGCCTCAATACCGTTCCTCTGCAAAATATTGTATATTTTATTCAATATTTTTTCCGATCTCTGCAGATCGCTCTTTTGTGGTTTAATAAACTTTGATCCAAGGTTTGCGATTGTTTTGGAACCACCTGTTAGTCCAAACAGGTCTATATATTTCTCATAGGATTTAAAGAGTGATGCCATTTGATACATGTGCGATGTAAATATTATGGTTTCTCCACCATTCTTTACTCCACTTACCCTGGCCCACTCAGAAGAATATTTTAAATCGATCGGGAACGGAAGGAAGGTTTTTATTAAATTTCTGTAGAGAAAATTCCCGACGATTTTTACATGTTTCTGAACCTTATCGTTCTCCATAAATATTAAGCCATATTTCATATTAAAATTGTGCACCTGATTTATATGGTCAGTTTAAGGAATTCTTTCTAACAATCAGCAATTTTTTTAAAGAAAATCTATCAGGTTAGACTGTTCAATAAGAGCCGCCGACGGGATTCGATCCCGCGACCTCGTGCTTACCAAGCACGCGCTCTACCAGGCTGAGCTACGACGGCAG
>JAGDXN010000020.1:3547-11908 GCA_023256455.1 Cuniculiplasma sp. | reverse complement strand
CAGTTCACCATAATAAAGTGATAATCTGAAAGAAATATCCTCCGCCACACTTCTGGTATTCACAAAAACAAGTGTTCCTCTGTGTTCCATAATCAGATCGTGAATAAGTTTAATCGCTCCCGCATAATCGGGATCGCAACCCATCTTATTTGCCACCTCATCAGGAGCCCTTTCAGGTATTCTTATTTTGAAATCCATGGATTTGATCAGGCTTGTGTGTACAATTTCCACAGGATCTTTGGGTGAAAGGAATTGCCCTATCTCTTCCGGGTTTCCAACTGTGGCGGAAAGGCCAATCACGAACTTTACATTTTTTAAATAATTGCCAATCTTTTTGGAGTTTATCAAAATCTGCAAGGATTCAGGGGTTGTTATGAGTATGGGTGCAGGTCGATCCCTTATCTCCCTTCTTTCTGTTTCAGAAATATCACTGTGCCTCACCTGCACCTTTATTCCAAGCATTTCTCCATATCCCTTCAACCTGCCCAGCATATCCCTGTTTAAAGCTCTTAAGGGTGTTATAAAAATGCAGCTTATGGACGGCAAATCCTCTGATCTGATTCGGTCAAGCACTGGAAACATTGCTGCTTCGGTCTTGCCACTTCCAGTGGGTGATATAAGAACAGCATTTTTACCAGAACGAACCACAGGGATAAATTTTTCCTGAGCTTCTGTTAATTCCTCAAAACCCTGCTGTTCCACAAAACGTACAAAATCAGGTGTAAAAAATTCTGAAAAATATTTGTTTTTTTTCATCTTTTCCACTTATTCAGTTATCGTCGTCGTCATCCATGTCATCATCATCGTCGTCGTAATCCTTTATGCGGACTGTGAATAACATAGTTCACCTCAATAAGAAAAATTATGGAGGTATAAAAAGTTTTAGCCAAATATCCTGTATATATTCAATTCTCCGTGTTTTTACAAATAATACCTTAGTTTTAAAATGGATTATCATATTCACTGGCAAAGTTTTAATTTTTTCTTTTTAAAGATTCCCAACGCTTTAATATTTTTATATTATATTGACGTATGGCGTGGCAAAAAGTTGTTGGATTAAAGGCCCTCGAAAATGGAGGAAACCACATAACTGCAAAAGTTGGTGAAAATGTAATATTGTTTGTGAAGACAGAGAAGGGGCTGGAGGCAATGGATGGAGTATGCAGCCATGCAAAATGTATCCTTGGTGAGTATGATTCCTCAAAAAATGAGGTAAAATGCCCCTGTCACAATGCAGTTTTCAATCTTGAAAATGGCCATATGGTTAACCCACCCTTTGTTGCACCAAACAGCCCCATGGACAAACTTGGGCTGAGGAAGTTCAATGTAAGGGAGAACAACGGATTCATTGAAGTAGAAGTATAAATATTTCTAAAAACCTTAAATTCACCCCATAATTTTTAACAAGTATTAAGTCAATGCCGGACATCTGGAATTAAATGATAAACAGGGATCTTGCAGTTCAGGTTAAAAGTCTGATGCCATCCAGGGAGAGGGATACAGACAGGAACAGCCCGGTTTCAATGTGGACGGAACTGGACAGGTTAAGAGGATATCCTGAGGACACTGCTGTTGTGATTTTCAGGACAAGAGGATGTGCATGGTACGATTTTACGTCCTGCTCAATGTGTGGTTATTTTAATGACGTAAATGCAAATGTTTCCGATGAAAATCTTATGAAGCAGGTTGACAGGCTTATGGACTTCCTCAGTGACCAGAAAGTTTTAAAGGTATTTACCTCCGGGAGTTTCCTTGACAGAAGGGAGGTTCCCGACAGGGCCTTTAACTATTTTGTAGATAAAGTATCAACGAAGGTAGAAAAACTCCTTGTGGAATCAAGAACTGAATTCATAACACGAGAAAATATGGAAAGGCTTCGGGATTCATCAATGGATGTGAGGATTGCCATAGGAGTGGAATCAACAAATGATAGAATAATAAGGGACAGCGTCAACAAGGGGACTAATTTCAAAAAATTCGTGGATGCTGCAAAGGTAGTTTCAAAAAATGACCTTGAGTTGAGATCGTACCTTCTGCTAAAGCCACCCTTTTTAAATGAGGAAAATGCTGTGCAGGATGCAATAAAATCTGTGTATGACTGCGCTCCATACTCCAGCGATGTGTCCGTAAATCCTATGAATATACAGAAAAACACCCTTGTGGAGAAGCTCTGGAAAAAGGGTCATTATCGCCCACCATGGCTATGGAGCGTTGCAAGGGTTCTTCTGAATACAGTTGACGCCCCCACTGAAGTTTTAAGTTATCCAACCGGTGGAAATAGTGAGAGAGGTTCTCACAATGATAAAAAGGACCCTGAACTTCTCAAACTTATCTTCGATGCATCACTGAATCAAGATTTCAATAAACTCAGGGAATATTATGATAAATCAGACAGAAGATCATATGAAACTTACATCTCAGCAGAATCTTCCCTTCCGGTACCCTACGACCTGGATTCTTTCATCAGAAAAATATCAGGCGGAGCGGTGAGTATTTAGATGAGCCTGAAGGACGAAAGAAAGATTATTAAAAATATTATGAAAAATGGAAATGTCAGTGAATATCCCGATGACTGTTCCTGGACAGTTGTTAATGAAAAATACATTTTTACCACAACCGATTCCATCACACCGGAAACCCACATACCCCATGGTGTTAAGCCCTATGATGCTGGCAGATTCTTTGCATCTGTAAATCTGTCTGATATTGCTGCAATGGGTGCAAAGCCCCTTTCATTCATGGCTGCGTTTGTACTTGGACCGGAACTTGACGATGATTATGTGGATGATTTCTCGAAGGGTATCAGGGATGTCTTGAAAAAATATGAAACTGAATATATAGGAGGGGACACAAAACCCGGCAAATCCACATCATTTTCTGGCTTCTGTCTTGGTACAGGAATGGAAGAGAGAACAATGTTCAGAAGGAGGATAGGTGAAGGCCAGATTGTTTGCGTGACAAACAAAATTGGGAGGGTTGGAGCCTCTTATCTTGACTATGTAAATGGCGTAAATCTGGATGAGAGCGGATTTAATATAATCAATATAGAACCCAGGATCAGGGAGGCCATGTCCATAGGCGAAAACGGTGGAATGTTCATGATGGACATGTCTGATGGCCTGTTCGGATGCCTGAGCCAGATGAAAAACGATTATGGCCTTGGATTCAGAATAGTGGAATCAGAACTGCCCTTTGATGCCTCTGTTAAGAATGTCTCTGAAAGGTATGGAATTTCCCAGACAGAGGTGGGATGCAACATAGGGGGAGATTATGAACTCCTGTTTACGATTGAAAATGAAAATTTCAGCAGTTTTTCACAAAAAATGACAGAGCTTGGAATCAGCGTAAGTTATATAGGGGATGTTTGGAAAGGTGATAATATGATATTCAATGGGGAAAACTGGCTGAAAATAGAGGGAAAGGGCTGGGAGCATTTTAAATAAAAATTTTAGAGGAATTCAAGGTATATCTTCTGGTCCTCTACCTCCCACATCCTTCCCTGAGTACTGTTGTCAACAAAAACGTTAAGTGTTGAGCAAAGAGTCTCTGCCATGATCTTGTTCCTGTATTTTTCCACTGCATCCCTTATCTTTTCGTTTCCATGTATGGCAAGATTTATGCTTGCGTCATAGTCAAGATTCATTTCTTTCCTCATTACCTGAATCCTTCTGATTATCTCCCTGCTCAAACCCTCAAGTTCCAGTTCACTGTCTATTTCTGTGTTGAGGAAAAGTGAAACTGAATTCTCCTCTTCCCTCACATACCCCTTTTCTGGTTCAGTTACAAACTGAAGGGCATCGGATGGTATTTCCATGCCTTCGAAGGATATGCCCGCATTCTTCATTCTCTGTACCTGATTGGAACTGTTCAGCTCCTCTATGAATTTGAGGAACTCTGGCATCTTTCCCTTGAGTATGGGGGCCGCCCTGGAATTGACGACCTTTATGACAGTCCTTTCCGGTTTCTCTGATTCTCCTATTATTTTTATCTTCCTGGCATTCATCTCCTCCCTTACAGGCTCAAGGTCAGATTCTGAAATCTTTTCAGAATGCACAAGGATCTCCTTTACAGGCTGCCTTCCCTTTATTCCTCCATTTTGCCTTGCCCTTCTGGTAAGTTCGAGCACGTTCCTTGCCATCCCTATCCTTGCCTCTGTTTTCTCATCCATAAGGCTCTTATCAGCCACAGGGTAAGATGATGCGTGTACGCTGAGATGATCTGGATGCATCTTCCTGTAGAGATATTCCGATGTAAATGGGGCTATGGGCGCAAGAAGCCTCAGAATTATGTCCATTGTATAAAATAGAGTGGAATATGCCTCATCCTTATCCTTTGAAGAGGAATCCCAGAACCTTCTTCTTGATAATCTCAGATAGAAGTTGGATACATCGTCTATGAGTTCTGATATGTGCCTCTGGGCTTCATGGAATTCATAGGCATCCATGGATTTTGTGCACTCTTCCACTGTGGAATTTACCCTTGATACAAGCCATCTATCCAGAAGATTGTTACTCTTTTTCAACCCATTAAAACTGTAGCCGTCAAGATTACCGTTGGATGCGAAGAAGTTGTATATGTTCAGGAATGTTCCCAGTATCTTTACTTCGTTTTCCCTCACTACCTTCTCTATGAGTGGTTTTGGCTTCCATGGTGCCGATGAATAAAAGAAAAGCCTGGATGCATCAGGGCCAAAATCATCCATCATTTTCATTGCAAGGACACCATTTCCCCTGCTCTTGCTCATCTTCTTCCCCTCAGCATCTAAAATAAACTCTGCACAGAATACGTTGGAATATGCGTTTGTCTGGAAAAGCATGGTTGATAAAACATGAAGGACATAGAACCATCCTCTGGTCTGGTCAATGGCTTCAGTTATGAAGGAAACAGGCAGCTCAGGCTTTTTGTTTCCGTTGAAAGGATAGTGTATTGCGGCATAGGTTGAACTTCCCGAATCAAACCATGTGTCTATTACAAAGGGTTCCCTCTCCATCTTTCCTCCACAGTCTGGGCATTTCATTGTTATATTATCAACATAGGGTCTGTGGAGTTCCTTCGGCCTTTCCATGCCTGATCTTTCCATCAACTCCTGGATCGAACCCATGGCCTCCATATGGCCGCAACTGCATGTCCATACGGGTAAGGGAGTTCCCCAGTATCTGTTCCTTGAGAGATTCCAGTCCTTTGCCTCCTCTATGAAATTGCCAAACCTCCCTTCCTTGAGGTGCGGTGGTATCCAGTTTATTTTCCCATTATTTTCCACAAGTTTTTCCCTGTATGCTGACGCCCTCACAAACCAGGCGTCTATGGGATAATAGAGAAGGGGTGTGTCGCACCTGTAACAGAATGGATATGAATGCTCATATTTTTCGCTTCTCAGGGCAAGTTTCCTCTCCTTAAGGAATTTCACAATATCTATATCGGCATCTTTCACAAATTTTCCATACCAGGGAAGGGCCTTATTGCTGAATTTTCCCTGGAAATCCACGGGATTGATTATGGAAAGCCCCTCTCTCTTCCCCAGTTCAAAGTCATCTGAACCAAAGGCTGGAGCTGTATGAACTATTCCCGTACCTTCTTCCAGATTGACATGATCTCCATGAACTATTTTACATGCGTTTTCTGGAACCGGAATAAAATCTATGGGCCTCTCATAACGCTTTCCAAGCAACTCCTTCCCGCTATAAGTCCTTATAATTTTGTAATTTTCCCTTAGAACCTTTTTTACCAGAGCCTCTGCCATTATGAGGATTTCATCCTCATACTGCACATCCGCATAGGAAACATTTTCATTTACTGCGAGGAGCATATTTGATGGAAGTGTCCAAGGCGTTGTTGTCCATGCAACAGCATATCTGTTTTCATTTATAATCTTAAATTTAGCATATATGGATGTATCCTTCACATCTTTGTACCCCTGGGCAAGCTCATGGGAACTCAGGGTTGTTTCGCACCTTGGGCAATAGGGTGATATTCTGTAATCCTTATACAGGTCTCCCTTCTGGAAAAGAGTCTTCATGGCCCACCATTCGCTTTCTATATAATCATCTCTCAGGGTAACATAGGCACTTTCCTGGTTTATCCAAAAACCAAGCCTTCTGTCCATTTCGTGCCATTCATCTATGTAACGGAAAACGCTTTCCTTACAATATTCATTGAATTTGTCTATGCCGAATTCTTCTATTTCCGATTTGTGCTTGAAACCGAAATGTTTTTCCGCCTCCAGTTCCACAGGCAGGCCATGGCAGTCCCAGCCCGCATCCCTTCTGAGTATTCTGTACCCCTGCATTGTTTTGTACCTCAGGGCAGTGTCTTTTATCGTCCTTGTGAGGGCATGGCCAACATGAGGGCGTCCATTTGCTGTTGGTGGGCCTTCAAGGAATATGAATTCCTTCCCGTCCTTCCGTAAATCAGAAACCTTACGGAACACATCATTCTCATCCCAGTATTTTGCTATTTCATCTGCGAAATCCTTAATTTTCTTGCCCTGTGGAATTAATTCAAAAGACATACCTGATCCTTCCCTTAATATCTATTGTTTTAAAAATTTGTCCATTGTTTGATTCCCCCATATGAATCATTTTCTCTAACAAGAGCATCTAATTTCTGAATTCCAGTATGTTAGTGATGCCTCATCAAAAATATGGATTTAAATATGAACCATTGGCATATAGAAGGTATATAAGTTAATTTTAAGGCAGAATGCAATTTAACTTTTTATGGAAAAGAACGTTTCCAGCACTGAAAGAAACCAGACAGGAGAGGTTAAATGGATTGATGAGAAATACATATCCTATCTGTATGTTCTTATTGGAATCCTGCTGCTTGCAACAGTACCCTATGCCATGACGATTAAGGCAGGTATATTCAACGATGATGTTTTAATTCTGAATACTGTCTTCAGCATCTTTATCATAGCCATGGGAATATTGGAGTTCCTCAATTTGAGGGGAAAGTTGAACATCCTTGCTCCCTATTTCCCCATCATAATGATAATTGTGGGCGTTGCAACCACATTCCTGTATTCCCATTTCTATGACACATCCTGGGATAAAAACCTGCATCTTTACATTATAAATATAACAGATTCAGGAACTTTCCACATTGCATATTACAAGGCAAGGGAACTCATTTCAGAGATGAGTTCTGTAGGCGGTATTGTGATCATCCTTGGTGGACTTTATCAGATCCTTTACAGAAGGGTTGGAAAGAACAGCCACTGAGGAAAACATATTTTTCCAATAAAATAGCTGAACTTAAAATCATACAGACAATTGAAAAAAATTTTTTTATTCTACACTGATTAATGGGAGACCCTGTGCATAGTAGTTTTCAATCTTCTGAACTGCGTCCTCAGCAGGGGAAAGGAATCTGAGTATATTCTTAAAATCTGCCTCCGGGGCTGGTTGATTCTTAAAATTAACCCAAACCGGTACTATACCTGACTGAAGTGCTCCCTTCACGTCTGCCTTCCAGTTGTCCCCAACCATTATGGCTTCATCTGGAGATGCACCGGCCCTGTCCAGAGCAATTTTGAATATTTCAGGTTCAGGCTTAAAGACACCGTAATCGTATGCCGGAACAAGGAAATCTATGTGTTCTCCAAAATTTGATCTTGATATCTTCTCCATCTGGTATTCACCCATATGGTTAGTTACTATTCCAACGACGTATTTTTCCTTAAGCTTTTTCAAAAACTTCAATGCTCCTGGGACAGGCTTTCCAAAGTTCATGTGCAACTCCCTTATTCTTCTGTGTATTTCCATTACCATTTCCATTTTCAATGGCAGTCCCACATTTTGCAGGAACATGTCTGTCCTTGCTAGATTCACCTCAGATGCGCTCTTGTTTTCATTCCTTAGCATATCCTGCATCCTGTAATCGGAATAGTAGAACCTGGAAATGAGTTCATCAAGAGGTATGGACTTAAAAAACCTGTATTCAGATCTCAACCTTATAAAAACACGCCTTATGGCGCCAACATCATCATATATTGTATTGTCAAAATCAAGCAAAACGACCTTCAACATATTAATATCCTTCCTTTTTTCTGGAAATTCCAATTTCCAATTGATTTCCAAAGAATATTTTTAACAATAAGTTTTTTCTATATATAATACAATGGAAAATGAGGTTTATATTGACCTAAATTAAGGACCCAATTCAAAATATGGTATGTAGTAAATTTATAATTAATACCTGTTCATAAATAAAAGAAATAAAATGGCTTTGAACGGAATAGAAGGAAATCTGAATGTTCCAGGTATGATTCCCTGGGAAATTATTGTGGCTTACTTTGCCATTGCCCTCAGTTTTGTGTTTTATTATAGCATGCGCAATGGAGGGCTGAAGGGATTTAAGACC
>JAGDXN010000020.1:1493-3537 GCA_023256455.1 Cuniculiplasma sp. | reverse complement strand
GTTGACTTTGTGTACATAGGAATTGGTGCGGCCTTCACTGTTGTCTGGGAATTTTTCATTGGACCCCTCCTTGACAAGATTGTTCCTCCTGGACTTTCTGCCTTTATTGGTTTTGGTTTCTTTGGCAGAATAATCATACTGTTCATAGTTGCCGGTCTGGTGAGGAAACCTGGTGTTGGAATGCTGAGCCTGGCCATATTCGATATCCTTGGTGATATATTCCACTATGGATTCAGCGGAGAACCGGTATTCGTTTTCTATGAAGCTCTTACATATGGGTTGTTCATAGATATAGCCATAACAATCAAGAGGGGAAATCTTTTCGGCGATTTCAGCACAAAAAGCTCAGGCAGGGGAATTGGATCCTTTGCCCAGAAGCACAGGGAGGTTTTTGCAGGGTTAACAGGTGCAATAATTGCCTTCACCTGGGCCTTCCCTGATCCGTTCTTCTATAAGGCATTCTTTGGACCTTTCCTCTATGGCAGCATTGTGAACTGGCAGACAATTCTTGTTTCATTTGCAGAGGCAATACCTGGAAATATCGTGTTCGGAATAATTGCAGGACTAATTGCTTTGAGAGTAACAAGAGTGCTGGGACAATGAAGGCAATAGAGATAAAAAATCTATCCTTTACATATTTTGGTGATGAAAAACCTGCCCTCACAGTGGATGACTTTTATGTGAATGAGGGTGAAAGCATTCTTCTAACTGGAAGATCAGGGTCTGGAAAGAGCACGCTTGTAAATTGCATCAATGGAATAATACCCAATGTTATAAATGGAAATATTACGGGCAGCGTGAAGCTCATGGGAAAGGAGGTCAGGGATATGAGGCTTCCTGACGTGGCAAAGATTGTGGGAACCCTTTTGCAGGACCCTGAAAGGCAGGTAATGAATTATGGAATAGTGGATGAAATAGCCTTCGGGCCTGAGAATCTAAAAATGCCCAGGGAGGAGATAGAGAGAAGGGTCAAAAAGGCCATTGAAACCGTGGGGCTTGAGGCTTTCATAGACAGGGAAACTACAAAGCTTTCCGGTGGAGAGCTTCAGAGAGTTGCCCTTGCATCGGTAATTGCAATGGAACCTGCCATAATGATACTGGATGAACCAACATCGAACATTGATCCTGAGGGCACAGAGAAGATTTTCAAGTTCATTCAGAGCAATAAGGAACACATGACACAGATAATTGTTGAACATAAGGTTGAGAGGGCACTTCCCTTTGTGGACAGGGTTGTTGTCATAGATAATGGAAAAATCATTCTCAATGTTTCAAAGGAACATCTCATGAGGGATGTTGAGGTCCTCCTTAACGCAGGCATTGAAATACCTGAGGAGTACATTTACGCGAAGAGACTCAATTTGGAAACAGTTGATCCTGACACAGTCAGGGAGAAGATTAGGGAACATGGAATTCATCTGTCCAGAAGGGAAAGGAACAACGGCGGAGAAAGGATACTCACCGGGAAGATCAATGTTGAGGTTGAAGGCAGGCAAATTGTCAACACAGAGATAAACCTGAGAAGGGGGCAGGTTTATTGCATAATGGGTAAAAATGGTGCAGGAAAAACCACACTTATAAAGGGATTGATGGATTTCCTCGATCGAAAAAGATTCAAAAATAATAGCGAACTTTTCATTGAAGGTGAAGATCTTTCTGATAAGGATTATGTTATAAGAGGGAGAAAGATAGCATACCTTCCCCAGAGCTTCGACCTGATGCTTGTAAACAAAACGGTGGAATCAGAGATATACTATTCTGCAAAGCACAGAAGAATGCCAGAATTCAAAAAAATAGGGGATGAACTGATTGAGATGTTCTCCCTTGAGGAAAAGAGGCAAACAGATCCACTCATGCTAAGCACAGGCCAGAGAAGAAGGGTGTGTATGGCTGCCGCTCTCGCCTCATCTGCCCACATAATGCTTATGGATGAGCCAACCTCAGGGCAGGATTTCATGAACAAAAAAATACTGGGTGAAGAGATTCAAAATCTTTGCAAAAAGGGATTTTCATTCCTTATTGTAACCCATGATTCCAGATTCGC
>JAGDXN010000020.1:0-1483 GCA_023256455.1 Cuniculiplasma sp. | reverse complement strand
CTTACAGATATGGTGATTATATTTGCATCATGGAAAAGGGAAAGATTATCCATGAGGGTGAACCAGATGAAATATTCAGGTTTTCATCGCAGTATGGTGTTATTGAACCATCAGACTATGTTTTAAGAACAGATCAGAAGGAGGTTTTGAGTTAAATGTATGGAATTGTTGATACCATAATAAGCTGGCTTCTTTTTATCTTTGGAGTGAGCATACCCTTTTACCTTATATTGGGTGCCATAGGAATTTCTGGGTTCAGGGAGATAACTTCCTATGAAAAGTATGATTCATTCTATTACAACGTTAATGCTTCAGTAAAGATACTGCTTTCCTTTGTAATCGTCATAGTGGCGGCCTTTTCCATATGGTGGATCGGAGCCATAATCACCTTTGCCTTTCTTGCATCCTATATAACGCTGAAGAATGGACCGAGGAAGGTTTATCTTGCTGGCCTTCTTGTGCTTTCAACCATTATTGGTACAGTCTGGGGATATGCCCCCTATGAACCGCTCAGCATTGTTTCCATGGCTCTTAACACTCCCGTTTCCCATTTCACAACCATATGGACCTGGCCACCCTATTTCAGCATTCTGGGCTATGAACATAACCTTACCCTGCAGTCCCTCTATTACAGCTTCCAGATATCCTTCAGATTTTCTGCTGCCATTGTTGCAAGCCTTCTCCTTGTCATGACAAATACGCCTGCTCAGATCATAAAGACGCTTAGCAGGTTCAAGATCCCCGATCCCATAATATTCTCCCTTGTGGTGGCAATGAAAACTGTACCTGCAGTGTTTGAATCCTTTGACACATCCATAAAAATATCCATGATGAGAGGCTATGGTGGAAACAAACCCAAATTCCTGAGACCTTTCATAATCCTTGGCGCAGCAATTGGTTCAATTGTACCAACCATTGTACATCTTCTTAGAGGTGCAAAGGATATTGGCATATCTGCAGATACAAGAGCCTTCAGGGCATATCCATCCAGAACCTACTTCATGCTCACACCATTCAAGAGAGAAGATTACTTTTTCCTTGGGTTTATCTTTGCCATTGTCATAATGGCAGCAGTGGCCATAATGATGGGTTTTGGGAGGGCCATACCCTACCTGACCTGAATTAAAAATATTATTTTTTTGGTAGGTCAAAATAATCAAAAAGATATTAAATAACTCAAAATAGTTAAGATTAAATGTGATCAAACAGATATATTTATTCTCTGCGAGAATTAAGGAAAAGATTTGGTTAATTGGCTGGATTGTGATCATATTGTAAAAAAAACTTTCACATGCAAATATGAATTTTAAAAATATAGACAATTAATGGCTGAGGAAGGTTTGAATTTCAAGGAAATATTGCCCATATTCATAACGGCAATGATTGACTTTATTGGATTTGGAATAATCATACCCATTGGACCGTACTATATTGAAACTTTTGGTGGGAATTCCTTTGACTTTTCCATACTCCTGGTGGTTTA
>JAGDXN010000087.1:9071-12157 GCA_023256455.1 Cuniculiplasma sp. | reverse complement strand
ACCATTCATCTTTTCTTTCAATGATATGGCACTTTCCAGGCTCCGGATGGAGAAGACTCCTTTGAGTGAATCATACTTTGTTTTAATGGGGGACGCACCGGTTGCAATCACCAGATAATCATAATCCAATTTTTCTCCGCTTTCAAGGAGCACCCTTTTGTTTTTAGTATCCACTGATTCGACTTCTTTATTTGTTTGAATGTTAATCCCCCTTTTTTCTGTAAACTCCTTTACTGGATAATGAAGAAGCCTTGAAAAATCATCGAAATACCCGGCGAGATAAAAAGGGATTCCACATTCTGCATAGGAGACAAAATTTCCCCTTTCAATAACAGTTACCTCCAGTTCCGGCTTAAGCCTTTTAGCCTTTGAGGCCGCAGACATGCCGGAGGCACCTCCTCCTATAACTAAAAGTTTCATAATCCAATCATTTGAAGAAGAGATAAAACCTTTTATGCGATTAAATTACATTTCATGCCTGTAACATTTTCACTTTGTGGACTTTTTTGAAGGATCGGGAAAGGTATTTATTAAATTTTAATCATTTAAGGTGCTGGGAATTTATATAAATATATCTGCGTATACGCTACCATATAACAGATATTAAGAAGAATAAAATAAACAAAATTATAAGGTTTCAGCTTATTGTCCTACAGTGAAAGTTTCAGTCATAATACCAGTGCATAATAGAAAGCAATACGTTTTGAGGGCAATCAGATCGGTGAAAAAATCCTCCTCTGAAGCAGAGGTAATTGTTGTTAAAAACTACTCAGATGATAATATCGATCAATCCATCGAAATGGAGGGTGCCATAAATATTGTTGAAAACAGTAACCCTCTTGGGGAAAAAATAAGGAGAGGATTCATTGAATCCCATGGGGACGTGGTATGTATACTTGAGGATGACGATACCTTTTCTACTGGGAAGATTGACAGAATTAAAAATATCTTCGAGAATTCAACCGTTAATTTCTATCACAACAGGGCAATAAATGTTAATGAACAGGGAATAAGCCTGGGTATAAGGAAAAACAGAATCAAAATCAAAGAGGGAATTTATGAGACCCCTCCAGGTCCAGAAGATCTGGAGATTATGCACAAATTCAAGATGTATTATAATACAAGTTCCATGGCCTTTCGGAAGGAACCAATAATGGCCTATATTGATCATTTCAGGGAAGTTAAACTGGTAATGGACACCTTTCTCTTTCAGATCTCTCTTCTCGCAGGTGGAAGTTTTTTCAACGACGCAATGCCATTTACAAATTATACTGTTCACGAAAGCGCATCAAACATATCTGGAATCGACTTTGATGATTTTATTTCAAAGGCTAAGAATTTCTTTAAAATCGCATATGAAGATTCCCTTGTTTCTCTAAGGTTATCTGAAGGGACTTACACTGAACAATATTCCAGGGCATGGTCAATATTTCTAAAAAACTCAGTTTCCCTTTTCAGTATAGATACTGAGGATGTTAAATATGTGGATTTGCCTGAAAATTATCTCTGGGTGCCCTTTGGAAAAAGAATGAATTTTCTTATAAAGTCAGCCATACAGAGTCCTGAAATAGTGAGAAAGTCAATTCTGAAAATGATTTATTTAAATGGATATAGAATCAGGAAAAGATAATGAAATAATTGGCAATAACATGAACAGGGTGTAAAAGATGGCAAAGGAAAAATTTATTGAAATAAGAGGAAAAAAGGTATTCATAAGATTTTCAGAGATAGAAAAGAGCAGGGGGAACGTATTTCTTCTTCATGGATATTCCTTCTCTTCTAAAAACTGGGAGGACATAAATGCCCTTGAAAGATTTAACAGGATGGGATTCA
Source organism: Cuniculiplasma sp. (assembly GCA_023256455.1). Classification (GTDB taxonomy): domain Archaea; phylum Thermoplasmatota; class Thermoplasmata; order Thermoplasmatales; family Thermoplasmataceae; genus Cuniculiplasma. Next base: position 10,324 of record JAGDXN010000087.1, on the reverse strand, counting down.
ATACATATGCCGTGGATTATCCAGGGTTTGGAAAATCTGAAGAAATAGAGGAATTTAGCATTAAAAGGGGTGAACTTATCAATTCCAAATTCTTCGTGAGAGAAGTGTTAAATGAACTGAAACTAAGGAAAGTAATTCTGGTTGGACCTTCAATGGGGGGAGGCATGTCCCTTTTGAGCTCCTCTGAATATCCTGAGTATTTTTCAAAGCTTGTTCTTGTGGCCCCTGCATGGTTTGGTGAGATTAATATTAAAAATATAAGAATACCAAAACTGTTCATATGGGGAACTGAGGACAGGGTTGTGCCCTATGATGCCGTAAAGGATATGATCCCTCAGGATGAAGAAAATAAGCTGGTAATGGTCAAGGGAGCTGGTCACCCTGTTTATCTTGACAAAACTGAAGAATTTTTTAAAATTGTATCAGATTTTATTCTTTCTTAACCTCATTATTTTTTTCAATATCTGTATTCATCACTTCTCCATTGGAAGCATCCACAGCAACGAAGAACTCTTTCTTTTTATAGGAATACCTTCCAACCCAGATCGGTGCATGTAAGAGTTCAGGAGTTGACGCATTGCACTGAGTATTTATGGATTCAATATGATGATACTTTTGCTTCACAAAGCTTTCCTGAGCATTTGTCACATAGCTCTTGCTCATTTCCTTTGCAGTTTCTTCATCTATATCTCCATTAAGTACCTTTATGCTTTTCATGATCTTGTTCGGATCATAAGGTAGTCTTTTTTCAAGATTGAATTTATAGTTAGATGGTTGAAGTTTCCCTTCCCCCTTGATTGCAACCACGGGATAATTATAGTTGTGTCCAAGGCTTCCACCCCTCACTGAGTTGTTATTTCCCATCATTCCTCCACCCATGATTCCACCAATCATCATACCATCCACAAGTCCACCGCCCATTCCACCTCTGTTCATGCCTTCATCCATGGCACCCATGATGGCTGCGTCCATTGCAAGTGTACCAATCTCTGAAGCCACACTGAGATATCTGAAGTTTGTTGTTGCAGAAACAGGGACAATCCAATAGGGAACATAGGAGAGAGTCAGTTCCTCCTCCTTTGATTCCTCAAATATGTGCCTTGAAAGGAGCCCGTGATCTAAATGTTTTTTAATTATCTGCCTCAGTGCAGACGTATCTTCCACAGTAAGGGGCAGCATGGAATGCTTTTGAACATTCTGCCATCCCTGAACATTAAGGCTCACACTTGTGCCACAATATTCACATGTGACCA
>JAGDXN010000087.1:5446-9061 GCA_023256455.1 Cuniculiplasma sp. | reverse complement strand
TCCCTGGATAGGTTTTATGGGAGCTCCGCATCCGGGGCATTTCAGTTCAGTAACAGTGGATGAGGCGATTACAGATCTGTTATCGCCCTGTGTCTGGCCATTTCCCTGAACCTGCTGGTTTTGGTTCAGTCCTGTAACAGGAGCACCGCATTTAGAACAAAACTTTGCATCATCTGGAAGTTGATTTCCACATTTTATACAATACATATTTTCACCTCACAATTTTTCTCCGCATTCCGGGCAGAACTTTGTTCCGGCCGGAGATTCCTTTCCACACTTTTGACATTTTACCATAGACGGGGCTGCCAGGGAATTTCCACACTCAGGGCAAAATTTGGAACCTGAGGGAACTTCTGCACCACATTTCGGGCATTTTATCATTTGATTTCCCTGTGTACGCATGTCGTTTCCGCAATTGGGGCAGAAGGAGGAATTTGCAGGAACTACAGATCCACATTTTGGGCATGTTTTGGTCTGCATCTGGGATCCCTGCATCATCGGACCGGACATGGCATATCCCATGCCTGCACCTGCACCCAATCCCACGCCCATTCCTGCTCCAAGCCCTGCAAAACCATTGGGATTCTTGGAAGCGTCTACCATTGCCTGCCCCGCCTGGTATTGCAGGTAGTTCACTCCAAGAACAGACATCTCAGACCTTGTATCTATAGCCTTCTGTACCTCGTCAGGCAGGGAAATGTTAATGCCCTGAAGTTTTTCTATTTCCACCCCATACTGCTGGAAGTTTGCCGGGGCAAGGCCCAGCACAGCCTGCTCAATGTTTGTCAGGTTTGCAGGAAGGTCAGTTACCTTTATTCCATTCTCCTTAATTTTTCCAATGGTTGTGTATATTAAAAGAACGATCTGGTCTCTCAGCCTTGATTCGACGTCAGTTGATGTTACAGCATTGAATGTTCCCACAAATTGGTTTATGAACTGCCCAGGATCGGAAATTTTCCATCTGTATTCGCCGAAAACTCTTAGATTAACAATGCCAAAGGTTGGATCCATGAACTGGTATGGTGATGTGCTTCCATACTTCCCATCCATAACCCTTCTCTGAAGGTAATAAACTTCTGCCTGTTGCTGTACCCCAGTAAAGAACTTTAGAAGTTCACCCACTACAGGGGCATTGAAATCCGTAAGGGCATATCTTCCGGGCTTGTCAAAATATGTCAAAACCTTTCCATCTCTGAAAAAAACCGCAGTTTCATCCTCCCTTACAACTATGTTATCATTGAGCCTTATAAGCCTGGGAACCTTCCACATGGAGTTTCCTTCCTTAAACTGTGTTTCCCATGCTATTGTAATTGAGCCTGCAACACTCCCTCCTGAATAGGGTATATCCTTGGATTTCTTTCCAAACATTATTTCACCTTTATATTTTCAACAGTTTCAATTCTTCCCTGCCACACAGATTCACTTTTTTTTATTGCGTTGTTGATATTTGCAATTATCTGCATAAAAGTGTTATCATCCATGGAACAGGGTTCATTTAATCTTTCACATTCCTTACCTGCGCTCTCCACCCAATTTATAAAGGAATAGTCAAACTCGTATATCCTGTCTAGAACAGAATCATCTACCTTGACCGGGAAGGCTATGCCTGAATATCCCTGTTCTGCGTCATATATTTTGTTTTTTAGAGACTCCATATTGGAAATTGCCATCGCAAGTTGATTTAAATTATTCAGTTTGAAGCATGTCGCCAGAGTCTGTCTCGCCTCCTTAAGATTATCAAGGTATGTCTCTAACTTCTTGGATATCTGCGACCTGAGCAATTCATCGGAGGTCCTTATATCTTCCTTTTCTCTGTAACCTGCAAAGCCGGGTATGGCCAGTTCAATCTTCTTCAGGATTGACCTGCCATCCTCAACCTTGCTTCTGATATCATTGCCCTGATTTCCGTCCATGCATATTTTCATGCAATTGTCAATATTAAACTTTTTCTGATAAACATTCAATTTAGCTGTTTATTGTTTTCATGAATTAATATAAAATGGAAACAGTCTTTAACTTATTTGTTAATTCCCATGCATGAAAATCTGGGATGAACTGAAAGGGAGATATGTTGAGTTCAACAATATGAATGAGACATTAAGGATCTATGTTTGTGGTCCTACCGTTTATGACACTCCACACCTGGGCCATCTTAAAACATATATAGTATATGATTCCATTGTAAAGTATCTCAGGCATAGAGGGTTCTCTGTATTTTATATTCAGAATATAACCGATATAGACGATAAGATCATAAACCGGGCCCTGGAAACTGGTGAAGATCCAATGGTTCTTTCCAGAAAATTTACCAAAGAGTATCTAGACGTGATGAAAAGTGTGGGAATAGATTCGGTAAGTTTCTATGCCCGGGCAACACTTTCAATCAATGATATTATAAGAGGAATAAGGACACTTGAGAAAAAAGGTTTCACGTACAGATTGCCTGATGGGATCTATTTCAGGGTATGGATGGATAAGAAGTATGGGGCTCTTTCCCATCAGATATCTGAGAAGCAGGTGGCAGGAAAGAGGGCACAGGTTTCAGACCTGAAAGAAGATCCAAGAGACTTTGTTCTGTGGAAATTCAAGAAGGAAGGGGAACCTTCGTGGAATTCCCCGTGGGGACCTGGCAGGCCTGGATGGCATATTGAAGATACTTCCATAATTATGAGGTATCTGGGCAAGAGTTTTCACATTCATGGTGCCGGGGCGGACCTGAAATTTCCACATAATGAATCGGAATTTTCACTCATACGTTCAGTGAAGGGAAATTCAAATGCATGCAGGGCGTGGACCTATTCCGGAATCATAAAAATAAACGGTGAGAAGATGTCAAAATCCCTCAACAACGGGATTTCGGCAAGAGAACTTCTTGAAAAATATTCCCCAGAGGAGATAAGATATGCATTTCTCAGCGTGAATTACCGTTCTGAGCTGGATTTTTCCTGGAAGATGATGGATGATTCCAGAGAATCGGTGTCGTACCTTAAAAGGGCAGAAGCCTCACTGAGGAATATGGAACCGGGGAAGGAAAAAATCCATGTGGAAAAGTACAAAAAGACCTTTTACAACTATCTTGAAGAGGATTTCAACTCAAGGATGGCTCTTATAACACTTAATGAACTTGCATCTGAGATATTCAAATCATCCAGTCTTTCACAGGAAGTTATTGATAATGCAGCAGACCTGTTTTCAGCTGCAAGAGAAGTTTTTGGCATTTTGCCTGAGGATGAAGATTCCTCATTGAGCAGTGAAACAGTGGAGAAGCTTCTGGAGCTCCGGAAAGACTTGAGGGAAAGAAAGATGTATGAACAGTCAGATGCCATCAGGGACGCACTTTTCCAGTCCCATGTGGTAATTGAAGATAAGGGTGGGAAGGTTGTCTGGCACAGGAGATAAGGAAGCCATAATTATAGTGGATCTTGTCCACGATTTTGTCGATGGTATTTTCAAAACTGAAAGATCCATGGAGGTAGCCAGAAATACCGAAAAGTTTCTGGAAAAGGTTTCCAAAAAGTTTATTGTGATTCTTACGAGAGATGCCCACATTGAAGATGATCCGGAGTTTAAAATCTGGGGACACAATGGTATCGCTCCCGCTTATCGTGACCGCTG
>JAGDXN010000087.1:846-5436 GCA_023256455.1 Cuniculiplasma sp. | reverse complement strand
TGGGGACCACACTGTATTGATGGGACTCATGGTGCAGAATTATATGGAAATCTTGCAAAATTTTCCGACAGGATAATTTCAAAAAGACATTATGACGCCTTTTTTGATTCCGATCTTGACGGATACCTCAGAGCAAGAAAGATAGACAGGGTGTATATATGTGGAATCAGCACTGATATATGTGTAGAGCATACACTATGCGGTGCCTTCTTCAGAGGATATGATGTAAATATCATATCAGATCTGTGTGCAAGCATAGATACAAGAAACCATGAAGATGCAGTTAAAAGAATGAAGGCGCTGTATGGAGCCAGAGAATTAAGTTATAAGGAATTAGAGGATATTTATGTGGAAAAATAGGTTTTTTATTGCTACGGAAAAAGACATTCTGGATGGCAGGGCAAGCGATGTATATTTCAGCAGAAATATGGACCTCGTTAAAAATGATAAGGGGGAAAGGATGGTTGCTGAAATAACCCTATCATCCAGTGAGGGATGGGTAAATTTCACAGGCCTTGAAGAGATCATAAATCTCCTAGAGGGAAAGGAAGTTCATATGTGGGCAATCCCTGAGGGCTCCATAGTTTCACCAAGGGATTCACAGGGCAGGCCCATACCCTTCATTGTACTGGAGGGAAACTATTCGGATATAATGGTTTACGAAACTTCCATACTGGGTTTTATATGCCAGTCAACAGGCATAAGCACAGAGGCAACAAAGGTTTACATGGAATGTTATCCAAAAACATTCATGTCTTTTGGAATAAGGAGAATGCATCCTGGAATCTCACCCATGATTGACAGGGCTGCCTACATAGGGGGTGCAACAGGTGTTTCAGGAATTCTTGGAGGTGAGGCCATAGGAAAGGATGCGGTGGGAACAATGCCTCATTCCGTGGCCATATTAATGGGTGAGGAAAAGGCCTGGAGATATATTCATGATCATTTTAAATCAGGGTCAAGAACACTTCTCATAGATACCTTTGGGGATGAGAAAATAAAGGCCATAGAGGCGGCGGAAATGTTTCCAGATATTGATTTTATAAGACTGGACACCCATTCATCCAGAAGGGGTAACTTTGCGGCTATCATAAGGGAGGTAAGATGGGAACTGGACATAAGGGGTCATCAAAATATAAAAATAATGGTTTCCGGAGGCATAAAAAAAGAACAGATTAAGGAATTGAAGGAGGCAGGTGCAGAGTCTTTTGGGATAGGAACATCAATCGCCTCCGGAAAAACCCAGGACTTCGCGATGGATATTGTTCAGGTTGGAGAAATTCCCTTAGCCAAGAAGGGCAAATATTCGGGAAAAAAGGATGTGCTGAAATGTGAAGTATGTGGCACAACCACCATTGTAAGGTTTGGGGAAACAAGAAAATGCCATGAAAGGAATATGGAAAGCATTCTGGTAAAATATATTGAGAATGGAAAGGTTTTGAAAAGAGAAAAAATAGATGAAATCAGGGGCAGAAGCGTAAAATCTGCCCAGAAAATGATGTCACTGGATTGAGCATTTCAATATCTTTATATCAATAAGGGGTCTGTCATTCCTGTTTGTTTTTGCCTTTCCGATCTTCTGGACAACCTCCATTCCCTCAACAACCTTTCCAAAAACCGGGTGCTTTCCATCCAGGTATAGATTGTCTACAAGATTTATGAAGAACTGGCTACCACCAGTGTTAGGTCCGGCATTTGCCATTGAAATTGTGCCTTTCTTATTGTGGTTGTCCTTGGAAAACTCGTCCTTTATGGAATACCCCGGGCCTCCCATCCCTGTTCCTGTGGGGTCGCCACCCTGTATCATGAAATTATCTATGACTCTATGGAAAATTGTGCCATCATAAAACCCCTTTTGAGCCAGTTTGATAAAATTACCGGCTGTTATGGGCATATTCTCCTCATCGAGCTGAACCTTAAATGTTCCCATGGTAGTCTCAAATATTGCAGTTTTCATACCAATCAATTTTCCCTATGTGATCAAAATTATAAACTGTTTCCTTCTTCTAATTCCATAATTTAAAAAAAATATTTATAATATTGAATGCAGGTATAATAAAAATGAAAGATTTATTACGCATAACTCAATAAACAAAACATGATTGTTGTCCAGAATCATATACCCGTTAATCCAGAATTCAGGGATGAATTTGAAAGGAGATTCAGAGAAAGGAATGGGGATGTGGATAAATTCCCCGGATTCATAAGAAACGATATATTAAAGCCAGTTGAAGGAAATGAATATATTGTCATGACATTCTGGAAATCCATGGAAGATTTCAGGGCATGGACAAAGTCTCAGGATTTTCATAATGCCCATTCAAAGAAGATCCCAGAGGGGATGTTTTCAGGAAAATCTCATCTTACTATCCATGAAATAATAATCAGTACAGAAAAACTTGAATAAAAAGTTCATCAAATTTTATTCTGACATTTTAGAGAAATGGGGCAAACAAGGTAAGTTTGGCATTTCATTTATTTAAGTTAGAAAATATTTTCTCTAGAGCCTCCATCAGTCCGGAATGTTTAGAATCAGAAAAATCTTGGGATCTTTATTCGCATTATTGAAATGGGTTTCCCACTTCTTCCATATAATGGTGATTTCCGAATAGAAGGTGAGATTGAAGTAATATTTTATTGACATTTTCTATAATTTTTTTAGGGGAAGGTTAGGATTCTTCCGACGGGATAGGGTAAGACATGAAATTTTATTAAAATAAGCATAGAGCTCACGTAAAATTAAATTGCCTTTACATAATTATAATCTAATTTGAAAAAATATTACGCCTGCCATCTCAATCCATTCTGAATTTGATGGTTTAGGGAAAATTTGGTTAAGTGTTTCTCAGTAATGATGGCAAATATCCACATAATGCTTATATCAGAATTGGAGCGATCAATGATGAAAAATGATAATGGTAAAACTAAGAAGAACATTGTAATGTTATGGATGATCTAAGGAATGAGCAGAGATGAAGAATCTGATGTTAATCAAAATAACTGTAAATTGTAAGTTATTGCAGAAACCTTCCTTTACCGTTTAAATAAGATTGTTTCACTTATCTTGCCAGAAAATATTTATATATATACTGATTATCTTATTATGAGTAAAATACAATTGAACCGAAATGAGAAAATCATTCTTTCAATTGTACTGGCCACATCTATGATTTTACTTTCATTCGCAGGCCTTGAAATATATTCCAGTAATGAATATGCTAAGGTTATAAGTTTGGGACCAAAGGTTAACGTGGCCCTGCCACAGAATATAAGTTCAGCTGGAAGCTCCAATGTGACAGAGAACATTCAGATATTTGGAGTTAATCCAGCCTGTGTACAATCTCAAAGCACATCTATGATCGCAGTTCATTCCATTCAGAAACAGGGTTATATTGATCTTTTCAATGCAACAACCTTTCCGAAAAATGGACAGAAATCGTTCTCAGGATTTATGAATTTTAAAGGATTCTCAACAATTTTAAAGGGATGGCAGACATATTATGAGAAAGAGGGCTATTCTCTGGGGGATAAAAGTCAGGAGGTCTCACTGGAGATTGAAGCAACTCTATCAATGGTCCGTAACGGGAATCTTTCTGTATACCCTTATTACAACAATATTCCATTCAATCCTCTTTCCAGGTCATTTAAAGTTGAAAAAACTGCTATCAGTTCCTTCAAACAAATTTCATCTCCAGATCAGTGGCTGAATAATACAGGAATTAATCTCCCATCTAACTCAGTGCTGTCATATATACCCTATTACTTTAATTTGACACCATCATTTGATCTTGGAAAACCAATGTATGTGGCCAAAATAAATGCCTCAGGGCAGAATTACAATGAAAATGTAAAAGAATCACCCTATGGCATTGCACCTCCTCCATGCTACATTGGAACGAGATATATAGCAACCCAAACGACTGTTCTTCATGGTCCATTCCCGCTGATCAGTATTCACGATAACGCAACAATCAATTTGACATCAAATTCCTTACAAATTTCAGCAAGTCTGGCCACTTCTGATGTCACCCTGTGCATGGATTCAGATCAGACAGGTGTTACCGCAGGAGGGGAGATAACTGATCAGATGTCTACCAGCCCATCCTGGGCAGGAAGTGGTTCATTTCAAGCGGCTGGTGGCATTGCTGGGTGGCACGTTTATCCCTTGGATTCCATATACGGGGAGCCCAATGGAACCATAATACGCAGAGGAGTGAATGAAACAACAGCCGTTTTGTATATTTCAAATGCAACCTTTACTGTGACACACTACAATATATATTATTCATGGAAAAATATCTTGGGGCAATGTCAGGATAAATATCTTGGTAATTCAACATCAGTGGCTTTAACATCAATAAACTTAGACGGAAATAGTTTTAGAATGGGATATGGATATGTTCCAATTGAGTATTATTATATTATGCAAAATGTCACAAAAAATGAAAAAAAGACATCACTGGGTTATTTATCCCCGGGATCTGCAATTCAAGGTGGGACAATTTGGGGAAAGACCACTGGATATTCCAGTGCGGCCACTGAGATGGCAGTTATAACTTCAGCGTTGAAGACATTCGCTGCAGGACTTGG
>JAGDXN010000087.1:0-836 GCA_023256455.1 Cuniculiplasma sp. | reverse complement strand
TTTCGCTTCAGGCCGCAATGAATGGTGCTGATGCGGATGCATCAGAACCTTTAATCGTAGATACAGCACTTGAAACACTGAATTCTGTTCTTGCACTTTCAGACACATTACTTACAGATTTCTCGTCCATATCCTTTTCAACGGATTCTAACTTTGGAGCATTCTTATATTCCATAACCAGCGGGGATTCCTATATGGGTTACTCATACAGTCTTGCAGACTATCAGTCAATGAATCCCATAACATTTACAGGTTACGGAAACACATACTCCTTTTATGGCCCATCCAATTTTGTGGTTGCTTCTTAAAATCCTTTTTTAATTGAAAATAATAAAAAATTAAATCTTTAAGGTACATTGATTCTCCAGTTTTATAAAGGTATTTAATTTATGTTTTTTCAGTCTATCCACTTTGCTAAATTTGGTAAGGTACACCATCAGCTATTTCAGGAATTTTTTTATCTTATTTCTGGTATATCTTTTCTGGGTTTAATCTTTGGTGTCATTGTAAAACACCATGCAACGGGAATTCTAATATCTCCGATTTATCCAAATAATTGTAGTTATGTGTGAAATAACAAAAATGAAGGTAATCTGGTTTTAATAACACACTTAATTATGATCGAAATAGGGTAGGGATAAAATTAGTTAATATTTTCTATTCTGTCTAAATTTTTCTTTCATCTTATGCAATTCCCTATTTATATATGGAGTTCTTAAAAAAATAACCGGAAGATTTTTCAATATTTACTTCTGAAATGATGGAATCTGCAATACAAAACTATCTGAGATATAATGGGGGACGTTAAGGTTTGAAGCAACCTAACAGGCATATAG
>JAGDXN010000031.1:7688-12378 GCA_023256455.1 Cuniculiplasma sp. | reverse complement strand
AGGGAAGCTCTCAAGGGAAAGGACGGAGATAAGGTAAGCCTAAGGGGATGGGTCTACAGGAAAAGGGACCTTGGGGGGAAGATATTCCTGGTTCTAAGGGACGCCGAGGGGATAATCCAGTGCGTCATCGACAGGAACTCACAGTCGTCATCCGAGGCTGAAAGGGCCACTATAGAGTCGTCAGTAATCGTCGAGGGGACCTTGAGGTCCGACCCCAGGGCCCCAGGTGGAAAGGAGGTTGAGGTGACGAACCTAAGGCTGGTTGGGTTAGCGGACGACTTCCCCATAAAGGGCGGAGAGAGCGTAGACTACCTGTTGGACATAAGGCATCTGTGGCTAAGGTCGAGGAAGCTGACGCAAATCATGAGGATAAGGCACACCGTCCTCAAGCACCTGAGAGATTACTTTATCTCAAACGGTTGGTGGGAGGTAAGCCCTCCAATTTTAACCCAGAGCGCTGTCGAGGGTGGCGCGACCCTCTTTCCTGTCGACTTCTTTGGAAAGAGGGCCTACCTGAGCCAGAGCGCCCAGTTCTACCTTGAGGTCATGATATTCAGCCTCGAAAAGGTCTGGTCGCTAACGCCAAGCTTCAGGGCCGAGAAGAGCAGGACAAGGAGGCACCTTTACGAGTACTGGCACCTCGAGGCCGAGGCCGCTTGGATGGACATGCATGACATGATGAAGGTTGTGGAGGGACTCGTAAAGGAGGCGATAAGGGGCGTTCTGAACGAGAGGCTTGAGGAGCTTGACTTCCTCAAGAGGAAAACGGAGCCGCTGGAGAGGACGCTATCGTCCTCCTTCCCCGAGGTGACCTATGACGAAGCCATCGAGAAGTTAAAGAGGAAGGGCTTTAACATAAAGTGGGGTGACGACATAGGGGCTGACGAAGAGAGGGCGCTGACCGAGGACCTCGAGGTCCCGTTCTTCCTGACAATGTTCCCGAAGCACCTGAAGAGCTTCTACATGAAGGTTGACGACAATAGGCCGGACGTAGTGTTGGGGTTCGACCTCGAGGCGCCAGAGGGCTACGGCGAGGTGGTCGGGGGGAGCCAGAGGGAGGACAGGTACGAGGTCCTGTACAAGAGGATAGTCGAGAGCGGCCTGAACCCGCAGGACTACCAGTGGTACCTAGACCTTAGAAGGTATGGAAGCATACCCCATTCCGGGTTTGGATTGGGACTGGACAGGCTTGCAATGTGGATAATGCATCTTGATAATATCAAGAAGGCAATTCCATACCCAAGAACCATAAGAAGGCTGAAACCTTAAATGAGAAACAGTTTCCTGAAGGCCCTCCAAAATGAGGAACATGACCATACTCCTGTATGGTATATGAGGCAGGCCGGAAGATTCCTGCCGGAATACAGAAAGGTCAGGGAAAGGGTAAGCATATACGATCTCTGCTCCTCTCCTGAGCTTGCAGCCAGCATATCCTATGATGCCGCAAGAATACTCCAAACAGACGCTGCCATAATATTTTCCGATATTGCCATTCCAATGGAAAATCTGGGATATTCCATATCCTACAGAGAAGGCATCGGTCCGGTTATGGAAAAAACTTCCGATGAAATTCATCCCGCAATTTCCAAGGCGGGGAATTCCATAAGGCATTTTAAATTACGCCATGGTGACATGCCCATAATAGGTTTTGTCGGAGGCCCTCTGACAATATTCTCCTATCTGAACGATTCCCCTGCAAGGGATATACCAAAGACAAGGAAGAGAATATATTCATGGGATTCAGAAACTGTGGGTATGTTAATTTCCATAAGAGATATGCTGGAAAATGAAATTTCTTTGCAAATAGAGGCAGGTGCAGACGCAATTCAGGTATTTGACAGCTGGCTTGGGTACCTGGAGCCTGAATTTGCAGGAAAAATAGTTGAGATTATGGTAAAACCTCTTTTCAGGAAGATAAGATCCAGGGGTAGTAAGGGGATTTACTTTTCAACCATGACCTCAGGGATGGTCGATATTCTATTAAAATCAGATGCAGATTTCCTGTCCCTTGACTGGAGGATCGATCTTAAAAACTTAAGGGAAAGGGATGTGGGAGTTCAGGGAAATCTTGATCCATCCCTTCTCCTTTATTCTCCGGAAGCTGCAAGAAAGAGGGCCATGGAAATAGTGGATTCCATGAAGGAAAGGAACAATTACATATTTAATCTGGGACATGGAATCCTTCCTGGAACCGATCATCAGAGCGTTATTGATATTTCAAAGGCAGTTAAGAGTGTGAAAATATGAAGGAAGCAGTTGTACTTATGGGTTATGGAAGCCCTGATTCAAAGGACGAAATCTATGAATATCTTGTGGATGTTTATGGTGGCAGGACACCTCCAGATTACGCCATCAGGGAAACCGAGGAAAAATATTCAAATTTTTCCTATAGATCTCCATCCACTGGAATATTAAACAACCTGAAGGAAAAAATCGCCAATGATCTGAAGGATCAGAACATGGATGTGTTTCTCGCATTCAAGCATTGGAAGCCATCCCTGCAATCAATCGCCAGGGAATTGTCAGATAGGGGTTATGAAGCTGTATATGCATTGCCTCTTTTTCCCATTGAAAATAGATCTGTGATCGAAAGTTATGTAAAGCCCTTTTCGTCCTATCTTCAGGAATCTGGATTTGCAGGAAATATGAAATTTACCAACGGTTTTCAGGACTGTGAAAATCTGGCAAATCACTGGATAGAAAAATGTAAGGCGATGGTGGAAGATGGGGACATTGTGTTATTTACGGCCCACAGTCTTCCCCATGATGTTAGGACAGAGATTGAATATTATGGTAAATTTGTGACCCTGGCTGGAATAATAAGTGAGAAGGCAGGGATTGAACACTGGACATATGCCTTTCAAAGCAGAGGTTCCTACGGAAAGGTTTGGCTTGAACCTTCCGTGTATAAGAGACTGGATGAGATGGATTTCAGGAATTTTAAAAGGTTGATCACAGTTCCCATCGGTTTTATATATGATCATCTTGAGGTTTTATATGATCTGGACACTGTTTTTGGAGGAAAGGCAAGGGAAAAAGGCATATCATATGAAAGAGTGCCTTTATTGAATGACAGTGAGAGTACAGTTAAAATGGTGAGGGAGAAGATCGAGGTGATGAAAAATGAATAATATTACAGGTTTCGCTTATGACAGTGAGGAAATACTGAAGGCAATCGCAAAGAAACATACGGAAAGTGATGTGACCATATATGGCAGAAAGGATCAGGATCTGACAACAACGATTTTCAGCCCTTTGAAGTTTCCCGATAAAATATCTTCCCTTACGGATTCCGTATCACTGAGCGATTTTAATATTGTGGGAATGTCCCACGTTGACAGGTTTTTGGGTGAGGTCATAATTGCCCTTGACCTTCTTGGAAAGGAAAGGGGATTCATTCCTGTTAAAGATGATATGGATATTTCCTCCATTCAAAGAATAACCAGAGGCAGCGTGCTCTCAAAGTATGAACACTTTAATGGTTCTCCAATGGAGATGATGGGAAAAATTGAATCAATGGCAAGGGATTTGAAGAGAAAGGAAGAGGGAAAGGTCAGTGTAATTATCGATCATTTCTTCAAGGTAAAAAGTGTTGGTACTGTGGTTCTGGGATTTGTGGAATCAGGCGTGCTTAAAAAGCATCAGAATCTATATCTCAATCCCACAGGTAAGATTGGCCAGGTAAGATCAATCCAGATGAATGATATCGATTTTGAAGAGGCACCTGCAGGTTCAAGGGTTGGCCTTGCTCTGAAGAATGTTGAAATAGATGATATGGAAAGAGGATTCAAGCTTCAGGAGGAAAAGATTGAGCCAGTAAAGGATATTTCTGGCAAAATTGTTTACCACTCCGCCATAGGGGAGGATCTTAAGGGCGATGGAGAATATTTTATAGCGGGAAACCTGAGATACCAGAGAGGATTTTTAAAGGATGGAATCCTTGAAATGGACAGGCCAGCGGTAAAAAATGAAAGTTACCTTCTTGTCAAGCCAAATTCAAAGCCAAGAATAGTGGGAAAAATCATACTGGCCGATTAGGCCAGAGTGAAATATTCAACCTTTTTTGCCAGGGATTTCTTTGTTCCTATATCATGCCTCATTTCATATTCACCCTCAATTCTCCAGAGGTTTGCCTCAATCTTTTCAGAAGCTTCCCATATGGTTTCCGCTTCAGCATATATGGCCAGTGCCCTGGAATGGGTCATCTTAACCTCATTCAATTCTCCGGAGACAGAACCATAGAAAATCTTTACGTCCTCTGGAAGATTATCTGTATTGATCCTTAAGGTGGATGGCTGGGGTGATGTTCCATATCCCTTTGGCACAATATATTTTACAACGCTTGCCTTCATTTTGAATCTGAATTTCTTTTCAGAAAGCTCTGCATTGGCTATGGCCATCAGGAGTTCACAAACATCTCCTTCAAGAAGGTTCAATATGTTAATCCCTTCTGGATCAGCGAGCCTCCCATTAACCTCTATTACCTCAGTTTCAACTTCATCTTTACATTCCCATCCCTTCATATTTAGATATTCCGCGATTTTTTTGTTTATTTTTTCATGGATATCTACACCTAGCAAAACGTGAGGACCCGGCTCTAATTCCTTAGAGCGATTAAAATAAACATACCTAAGGCACTTAGCGAGATCAGACACATATATCTCTTTTTCCTTTTTCGCCTTTTTCTCCC
>JAGDXN010000031.1:990-7678 GCA_023256455.1 Cuniculiplasma sp. | reverse complement strand
TTCGCCTTACCAAGGCTTTCCTGCCTCAGGAATGGAAGTGATCCATTTCTGTCCGTTATGGAACCCATTCCCCCTGTATTTGGTCCCGTATCTCCCTCTCCAAGCCTTTTGTAGTCCTGTGCGATAGGTGAGAAGAGAAGGGTTGTGCCATCGGTGAATGCCTGCAGGGAAAACTCCTCACCCTCAACCTTTTCCTCAATCAGCACCTTTTTGTCCTTTCTTATAATATCTGAGGCATATTCCTTTGCCTCTTCCCTGTTCCTGAAATGGGCATCGGTCAGTTTCACGCCCTTTCCCCCTGTAAGGCCAGCAGGCTTTATTGCGAACTCTTTTGATGTATCGTCAAGAAACTTACCGACCTCATAATCGCTGTCAAAGATCTCGAATTTTATGTTTCCCTGAATTCCATATCTTTTCATCAGCTGCCTCATATAAATCTTGGAGGATTCTATCTTAAAAGCCCTTGACGTGGGTGATGCAACCCTTATTTTGGAATATTCCAGTTTGTCAACAAGGTTTGTTTCAAGAAAGCTGTCCGGGCTCACGTAAACAAGATCGGGATTTTCCTCCTTTATGGTATTTAAAATGCTTTCAACATCATTCTCTGTGAAAAAATATGTTTTTTCACTCAGAGACCTGATGGATGGATTATCGTTTGTCATAATGCTCACAATTGTTCCCCCGGATTCCTTAATTCTTCTTGCAAGCGCATCCTCTCTTCCACCACTTCCAACCAGTACAACTTTGATTTTCATTGATCTTCCCCTTCAATTTCCTCTTCTACCTTTGCCATATTCGCAATCTCTCTCTTTCTAACCCCAAAATATTTGTAGAATTTATTTGTGAGGCTGTAAATTTCGGTGTTCCTGTATTTATCTGCCTTCACAAAACCCATTCTTTTAAGGTTCCTTAGAATCTCCGTGCTCCTATCTCCAAATTTTTCCCTGATTTTTCCCCTCATTACTCTGTTACTGTTCAGAATAAGTGTCATGGCTTCCATTTCTTCATTTCCAATCTCTTTTTTGGCTACGGGCATGGCAATTTCCCTGTATTGCTCCTTCAATCCCATTCTGTACTTTTTCCCGGTTATCAATATTTCCATGGGATGTTCGCTCTTTTTGTAATCTCTGATAATGTGGTTCAGTTCCTTTTTAACCTCCCCCTGATCAGACATAAGTATGGATGCGATCTCAATTATGCTGATGGGCTCTTCAGTCGCAAAAAGAATGGCTTCAATCTTGCTTCGAAGTTCCATCAAACCATTATAAACTTTTACTATTATTTATTTGCGATTGTTTCAATTGACAGTCAAAGGGGTAAGGAGGGGAAACCTTCACAAATTAGGAGCCTGTGGAATATAATCCTTATATTTTGATTTATAGGATTAATGAAAATTATCTTATGTTCTTATTTCCAAAATTTAACAGGAAATCAGAGAAACACATTTAATTAATATCCTGTGAAAATTTTCTATGAGAAAAGGTAATTAAATATTTCATTAAAAGGAGATTTTTCAAAAAAAGCACATGGATTGCATTGTAAATCTAAAAAATATATAAGAGTATATAAATCAAGAATGGATTATATTCTCGATATTTATCGGCAATCAGACAATAGCATGAAAGTTACCGTTGATAATAGGGACGAAACACTCGCTTCTGAAGTGGATCAAAGGATGAGGAATGCAACTCCAAGATCCTTATTTTACCTTTGGTTTGGTTCAAACCTTACAGTCGCGGACTTTGTTCTGGGAGTATTGGTAGAATCCTTCGGGCTTTCTTTTTATTATACCCTGATTGCACTTGTGATTGCTAATCTTTTTGGTGGTTCACTTGTTGGTATAATGGCATTTATAGGTCCGGAAAGCGGAAGAGGGCAGATGGATATATCCAAGGGTATATTCGGGACTTCAGGGGGAAAGGGCTTCTCAGGGTTGCAGTTCCTGAACACAATAGGATGGCTCACAGTAAATTTAATCATCTCTGCAAGGGCACTGAGATTCATGTTAACCGCTGGTGCAGGAGCAAGCCCAGCTGATTCCTATTTACTTGAGGGGGCGGTCCTTGCCATAACAATGATTGCAATCATATTGACAGTCGTTTATGGACATAAATCCATTAAGATATTTGAAAAAGCCATGTCTGTTGTTCTGGGAATACTCTTTATAATCATCATTCTGTTTGTTTTAAGGTCGGGAATAGATCTTACACCCTATGAATCTTCGTCATTTTCCATAATTAATTTCACGGCCATATTCATGCTTGCTTTCTCATACATAATGTCATGGGGTCCATACGCATCGGACTATTCCAGGTACGTGGGTAGTGGGCGAGAAAATCAGACAAGGTCTGCACTCTGGACTATGGCAGGGTCATCCATAGCGTCCTTTGGTGTTGAAATGATCGGTTATCTTTTTGCCATTTCCTTAAATCTTTCCGGCAGTTTTTCCAATTCAATGTTCATTTCATCCCTGGGCATTTACTGGATCGTTGGTTCACTTGCCATATTCCTTGGAGGCATAGCTGCTAACTCAATAAATCTATATTCAAATTTAATGTCCGTAAGATCCCTGGGATTTAAGAACGGAAGAAAAATAATAATCCCTGCCATCGCCCTGGCATCCATCATACTGGGTGTTATATTTTTCAACACCTTTTCCCAGTACTTTGAAGGTTTTCTATATGTGCTTGACTACTGGATTACACCATGGCTTGGTGTGATGATCGCCGAGTACTTCTTTGTGGGAAGAAGGGAATTTCTCTCTGGAAAAATTAACTGGAGCCCCGTTGTTGCCTATGCCCTTGGCATAATTGTTTCCATTCCATTCATGGATACAATCCAGTTCTATTTTGGCATACCGATTCCATTCTACAACATAACAGGTGGATCTGACATATCCTATATTGTATCCTTTGTGGCGGCTTTCATATTCGCAATTGTACTTGAGAGATATGTAAGGGAATCACAGGGAAGATCCGAACCATCTATAATAAAGGCGTGACTTAAGGCAAGATGGAATAATACAAATATTTTCATTCAAAATGGAACTTTTTAAAATAATATTTAATAAATTTCATTAAAATAGAATCTCAATCCTTTACCACTTCACCCTTCGGTATTTCATATACCTTAAGGTCCTCACTCAAGTAGCTTTCCTCAAATATTTTCTTTGATTCACTCAATAAGGAATCAACCGAATCTATCCTTGGAGAGAAATGGTAAAGATATAATCTTCCCACACCTGCCTGCTTCGCAATCTCTGCGGCCTGTTTCGAGGATGTATGGCCAAACTCATTAACCTTGGGCTCCAGGCTTGAATCGGTTGTGGTATCATGTATGAGAACTGAGACGTTCTTTGCAAAATTGACCATTTCCGGATTGGGTCTGGTATCTCCGGAATAAACAACTGATCTGCCTTTCCTTACTCCTGCTCTAATGTCATTAAGGGTAAAGTTTTTCCCATTTACATCAATGGAACCTTTTTCCCTCAACTTTTCAATGAGCCTTGAATCAAGTCCGGCTGCATCGGCCTTTTCCTTATCTATTTTAATAAGATCATCCTCCTCTATTTTATAAGATATGGCCGGGACCGGATGATCTGCCTTCATTGTTTTTACAGTAAAGCCATCCATTTTCACAACTGAATTGTAATCAAGCTCATGAATTCTAATATTGTAATTGAGTGAATAGTATCCAACATTGAATGCCCTGCTCAATATTCCAATGGCTCCCGGAGGTCCATAAACATTAAGTTCCCTTTCCCTTCCGTTGAAAGACATGCTCTGAATTAATCCAAGAATTCCCAAAAAGTGGTCTCCATGGAAATGTGAAATGAAAATATGGTCTATTTTCATAAAGGAGGTGGGGCTTGCCATAATCTGCTTCTGTGTACCTTCCCCACAGTCGAAGAGGCACACATTGTCATCTATTTGAATCATCACGGAAGGCATAGCCCTTCCCGGCTGAGGCCAGGACCCGCCTGTACCGATGAATGTTATCCTGAAAAGCGACGCCATGGATGTTGATTCCCACAAACCTAATAAATTTAAGAATGAAAGACCCGTGTCTCAGGATATTAATGTGAATGGGGTGATTTTAAAGATTGTAATTTTTTAAAATTATTTACTGATTGTTTCCAATTCAATTAAATCATTTTATATCGGGCAAACAGTTTTTCAATATGGTGGATAGGTTCAATTTTAGAACATTTAAAAACATTATATTGTGGATTGTTAATATGGTTTTATAACATGATAATTTATCAAACCTTAGTTACATCCTCTCCCAGCAATTCTTCTCAGTATTATTCTGACATCATAGTCCTCCTTTTTATTGCTTTTATTCTGTTCAGAAGGATTTCAAGAGGTCTTAATGGAAGGACATATTCAAAGGCAAGAGTTTTGAGAATCCCCATAATTTATGGAATATTCACGTCCTTTTTCCTTATTGAGCTTCTCTCAAACCTATCCTACGCATTAATAGCCATAATGATGGTGATCCCCGGATTGATTGTGGGTGCAAAATTTGGGTCTCTTTCAACAATTTATGAGGAGAATGGGAAAATCATGTATAGAAGATCTCCCATTATAATGTTAATCTGGGCAGCTCTTTTCATAATAAGGATATATTATGAGTTTTTCCTGAAGCCTGATTTGTTTGTGAACTTTTTAATCGATTCCCTCCTTGCAATGTCTCTTGGTGTTTTGATGGGTGAGGCCTACCATCTTCTGGAGAAGCATAGAGAATTTATGGAAAATAGGACAATGTCAGGGGAAGGGGCCTCATTAATTTCATGAACGAAACATTTTAATACATTCTAAAACATCTACCAATCGTACAAATGTCAGACGTGATGAAAATTGAGACTTTACAGCCTTGAAATAAAAAATTTCAAATCCTTCTGCCCTGAGGGAATAAAGCTGGACTTCAGACCAGGAATGACCATGATAGGTGGTCCAAATGGCAGTGGGAAGAGCAATATTGGAGATTCGCTCCTTTTTGTACTTGGAACAAGATCATCAAAGACGGTAAGGGCGGATAAAATGGATGATCTCATACACATTCCAAAGGAGGGCCAGAGGAGAAAAAATGAAGCCTATGTTACTGCAGTTTTTGTAAATGAAACCGATTCAGAAAATTTTGAAAAGCTGGAAATATCAAGAGTCATAGAGGATATAAATGGAGAAATTAGGAGCACCTACTATCTGAATGGAAAAAAGGCAAGGCATACGGACATTGACAAGGTAATGGAAGATATGGGTTTGCAGCTTGATTCATACAGCTTTGTCTTACAGGGTGACATAAACGATTTTATCAAGAGAACTGGTACAGAAAGGAGAAAGCTTCTTGAAACAATTGCAGGGATAGAATCCTATAATATGAAAATAGACGCAGCAAAGGAACAGATAAACGAAATCGAAAAAAATGTGGCAGCATCCGAAACATTGCAGGCAGAAATCCAGAAAAATGTGGAATTTATAAGGGAAGAGGCAGAAAAACTGAGGGAATACAGAAAGTTAAACGAAGAAATTAAAAATTTGAGGGCAACATCTCTTTCTATACAGATAAGGTCATATGAACTGGAATTAAGTTCCTATGAGCAAACCTTACAAAAAAACAATGAGAAAAAGTCAGAACTGGAGAGAAACATAGAAGAAATCAAGGAGAGGGAAAGGGAGCTCATAAAAAAAAGAGAGGAGATGGAAAGAGGCATAAGCAAGGAGCTTCAGGCCCAGATAATATCTTTGAGGGAAAATCTTAACAGCGTTAAACTGGAAAAGGCCAAAAAGGATGTGAGGCTTCAGAACGAAAACAATTCCATAAGCGAAAAGAGAGAAAAAATAGAACTTGGAGAAGAGCGTATTGGTGAGATTGAGAGAGAACTCGAAAAGATTGGGAATGAATATGTCCAGCTGAAGCAGAACGAATCATCTGCTGCAGGAAACTTTGAGGCTCTCCGTGCACAGATTGCCCAGAGAATAGAAGTACAGAAGCAAAAATCAGAGAAATATTCTGAAGCATCAAGGACATTGAAGCAGATTGAAGAAAGAATTTCTGAACTTAACCGCATACTTGCAGATTTGAGAAAGGAAGAAAAGGAAAACGACCCGAAATATTCTTCACTGGAAGCACTTGTTGGAGCAAGGGAGGAGGCAATCACCTCAGAAAAATACAAGATTTCAGAGGTAAGGTGGAATCTCAACGAAATTAAGAAAAATGATGGGGCAAAGAAGGGAAACTATGAAAGATTGAACAGTGAATACTTTGAATTGAAAAATACAATTTCTGATAAGGAAAAGAATCTGTCCACCATTTCCGGGCGCCTGGAGCAGCTCATAAGAGAAACTGAAAAAATGAGGGCCCAGCTTGGATCACAGGGGCAGGCAAACAGATCCATTTCCCTTCTCATGGATGCCAAGGCAAAGGGTCTCATTGAGGGCATTCACAGGCCAGTAAGTGATATAATAACCTATTCCGATGATGTCCAGCTTGCGGTTGAATCCGCAGCAGGAGGAAGACTGAATTCACTGGTCGTGGATGACGAAAACGTTGCACAGAAATGTATAGAATATTTAAGGTCAAAACAGGCCGGCAGGGTCACCTTTCTCCCATTGAACAAACTGGTATCAGGGAGGGCAAGAGGAAAGGCCATACTTATGCTAAACGAGGGGGCTACCATGGGCCTCCT
>JAGDXN010000031.1:0-980 GCA_023256455.1 Cuniculiplasma sp. | reverse complement strand
TGACCGGTGTGCGTATAGTCACCCTTGCCGGGGATATTTTTGAAGCCAGCGGTGCCATAACTGGAGGTTATCAGGAGAGAAAGCAGAAAAGGGGAAATCCCCAGGAGCTCATAAGGATGGAGGAGGAACTGCAATCCTTGAGGGCAGATAAAAGCTCGCTTGAATCAGAAATAAGAAGTAACAGGATGAGGCTCGATCAGGTGCAGAAAGAACTCATGGAAGAATCCAGGACTGGAAGCGAGGGAAGGGGAAAAATAGATACTCTGGAAAAACAGCTTGAAAGCTACAGTGCCAACCTTGCCAAAATGGAAGAGGAACTGATCAAATTAAAGAATGAGAGGGATAATAGAAGGAATATATTGCAGGAAATCCGTGAAAAAATGGAGAAGTGCGGAAAAGAGATTGAATCGCTTGAACTGGAAAAGAAGAATGTATATGATGTGATTGGAGAGAACCCGGATGGGGAAAACGATCTCAGTGAAATGCAGGCAGAGATGAATTTAATAAGCAATAATTTGACAAAAATGAGAAGCAAAATTGCTGAGAACGAGACCAACCAGAAGAGGCTTGCAGAGAGAAAAATGGAGATCTCAAGGGAAATTTCCGGGCTTTCCATGGAGATAGGGGAAAGCGAAGAGGAAAAGAAGAGATTGATCAGGGATATTGAATCTCTCGACCAGGAATCGAAAAAATTGAGTGCGATGGAAAGGGAACTCAATGAGAAAAATTCCAAAGTTGTGGGTGAACTGAAGGGCATAGAGATTGAAATAAACAACATGTCACTGAAGATGGAAAGAATCAATTCAGAAAAAAACTCCATAGAAAATGCCATTCTAACAGCAACAATCAAGATTTCTGAATTTACAGACAAAATAAATGATCTGAAAGGGCAGATAGAATCAAACGGTGGAATAATTCTTCCGGAATATTCAAGTGTGCAGAGGGTTAAATCAGAGATTACGCTCAGGGAAAGGAAACTG
>JAGDXN010000029.1:6800-12874 GCA_023256455.1 Cuniculiplasma sp. | reverse complement strand
CCGCGACCTCGTGCTTACCAAGCACGCGCTCTACCAGGCTGAGCTACGACGGCAGATAAAGCAGGAATGTATTAACATTAATAAATCTTACAAAATGTGTCCTTAATTTATTTGATACTTTAATTCTAAAGCACCGATCGGTAATATCTGATTCCACCAATGAGATGGGATTCTGCATATCCCTTGTTTTCCATATATCTCAGGTGGGCTATGGCCTCACCCACTGCAAAATTACGTTCCATCAAATTCATGCTGTCCATGGTTCTACCTCTGCTCCAGTGCATTTTAGTTGCAACCTCATATGCTGTTTTCTCCCCATCTTTCAATATGCCTTCAATTTCCCTTACTCTTTCATTGTGGTGGGAAATAATCTGGTCAATCCTTTCATTAATTCCTTCGAAGGGTTCTCCATGGCCTGGAAATGCTTTTTCCCTTCCCATTGCCCTGGTTTTATTTAAACTGTCTATGTATTCCATGAGCATGTCCTCCTTTTCATCATAATAGCTTATATTTGGTGTAATTCTTTGCAATATGTGGTCTCCCGTAAATATTGCTTCGGAATTTTTTGGCAGAAAACACGTTGAACCTGGACTGTGCCCCGGTACATGGAAATATTCAATTTCGTTCAAACTGGACGGCATTTTTTCAAATACTTCCAGATCCACATGCTCATAATTATTCAGTTCTGCTGCAATGGGATGATTTTCGCCCATGGCCTCTGTCATATTTCCAGGAACACCCATTTCGGAAAGAAATGTTTTAGAATCCCTTAGAAACCCCGAAATATCATTCTGTATGGATAGCACTTTTTCCCTGTCTCTTGAATTTATGTAAACAGGAATTCCATACTTTTCCTGAACTGATTTTGCACCTCCTATATGGTCAATGTGCATGTGTGTGAGAATAATTGCATTAAGAGATTTGAAATCAAGACCGTTACTTTCAAGGAATTCCATGGCGGTCCTGTCCATGCCGGAATCTATCATATAACTGTGATTTCCCGTATTTAATCTGTATACGCTTGCATATTTAAGGGCCCTTATCCTTATGGGAACATAGTAGGTCTCAATTTTCATTGATGCGTATTGTTTCATTGATTATGCTGTTTTTTCTTTTTCATTTTGCTCAAATAGTAAATTTAATTTTCACAGGAATTCCTCGGGCCTCAGCTTCAGGAAATTTTTTGAAATAAAATATGATGGTACAGGAATTAAACATGCAAATATGCCTGCGTAAAGAAGTATGGTGGTTACGGCGATAAATGGTGTGAGAAGTGTGAAAATTACAGCCATGAATGGAGCCGATGCGGTGAATACAAGGAACACAATTGCGTCAACCTCTCCTATTATTTCCCTTGGAATTACCTTTAAGATTACAGTAAAAGCAGGGACCTCGATGAATGATGTGAATATACCTATGAAAAACATTGCGGGTACATCAATAATAAGTGTTCTGCTTATGGATATTAAAATAAGCAGAATTCCCATAATAAGGATGGAAAAAAACATTACATCAGCCCTTTCAAGTTTTCTTTCAACTTCGGCTGCTATTATTCCACCCACAAGCGTGCCCATTGGAATTCCGATTTCAAACAGGGTAAAGGAATCTGATCCTTTTTTCAAAATTATGTATATTATGGTTGGGCCAAATATCATCAGGGAAACAAAAAGGCCGTTCAAAAGAAGGGCCAGGAACATTATGGGTACAAGCATTTTGACTGCATGTCTCACCTCTCCCTTCCGTGGTCTCTTTTCCCTGTCCTTCCTTATTTCAAAAGGTTTGCCGGAAAGCAGACCTATAAGTGTCAGGGATATTAGGACATAAACAAGATATTCTCTTGCGGAAACAAGAATTATTCCGGCCATTATAATTCCAAGAACGTTTGAAAGCCCTGAACCAAGCTGGTTCAATGCAGATACGGTTGAATTTTTGGAATCGTCCATAATCTCCTTGCTGGATTTGATGAAAGCATCGAAAAGAATGGCAGTCAGGATTGATGATATAATATCAACTGTGTAAATTGTTTCAAGAGTCCTGGAGAATAGAAGTGTCACATAGGCAAAAAGAAGGAGAATTGTGGATATAAAGCCCACATAGGAACTGTTAAATCTGTCGAGTATAAATCCCTCTGGCAGTGATATTATGACATATCCCAGAAGGGATATGGTGGGAACAAGGGTTGAGAGAAATATTGAATCATATTTAACTACAATAACCCACATAAAGTAGAGATTGAAAACGAAGCTGGAAGTTCTGCAAAGAGTTATACCGAGCCATACCAGATACAGTCTTTTCTCATTAACATCCTTAAAATGCCTCAGGGAATGATCGCTGGTTTTCGGATGCCTCGTAGCCCTTATCATAAAATGGCACCCTTCACTGCAAAAATGAAATAATTATGCAAAGCCTGTTTAAAACTTCTTAAGGAATCACGCTGACATGAAAGAAAAACCTTACTGCAAATAACCATTATTTTCCAATACTCAATTAATTTATAAATTTTTCAATATGGATTTCCTCAGGGCCATTCAATCCCGGATTGAAAACAATTCAGGATTAAAAATCCCGGCTTCCGGATTCGAACCAGAGACCTGCGGATTACGGCGGTAGTTAGACTATTCAGCCGTATCTCCCTCTACAGTCCGCCGCTCTACCAGCTGAGCTAAGCCGGGTATGGATGTGTATTGATAAACTCATAAAAATATTTCGCATGTATGCAATCCAATTCCATTATTAGGTATGATTCAATATTTTATGGATGAATTCCAGAATAAACATTAAGGATATAGAAAAAAATGGGTATGTCAGTATAAAAAATCATGGTCTGGTTTCAAACAACAGGACTGCTGCGCTGATAGGCATTAACGGAACCATTGACTGGCTCTGTTTGCCAGACTTTTCATCCGATCCTGTGTTTGACAGTATCCTGGATTCAAAGAAAGGGGGCAAATTTAAACTTTCCATACTGAACTTTAATGAACTGGAGGTAGAGCAATATTATGAGAGTGACAGTATGATTCTCATAACTGAATTCTTCAGCAATGAAAAGAAGATAATGAAAATAACAGATTTTATGCCAGCTACGGAGTATGAAAGCATAAATTTTCCGGAACTTCACAGAATCGTTGAGGTGTCAGAGGATCTTGAAATAGGCATAGAATTTAAGCCAACACTGGATTACAAAATATCTCCGCTGAAGAGAATAATGGATTCTAAAAAGATCGTTTTTTTAAAGAATGACCTCAAGGTGGGGCTTTTCAGTTCTGTGGAGATAAGGGAGGAGAACGGTTCATTCAGAGCACATCTGGATAAGGGAAGCAGAACATTCTTCATTCTGTCTTACGGAATGAGAAATGAGGATGAATACAGTAATTATAAAACAGAACAGAGGTTAATCGAAACAAGGGAATTCTGGAAGGACTTCATCTCTTATTCAACATATAATGGCATAATGAGAGATGAAGCGGTGAGATCCGCTTTAACTCTACGAGCCCTGTTCCACGATCCCTCAGGAATGATGGTTGCAGCTCCAACATCAAGTCTTCCCGAGTGTGTGGGAAGTGAAAGAAACTGGGATTATAGATATTCCTGGGTGAGGGATACTTCCTACGTAATTCAGGCCCTGTCAATGATGGGGCTGAGGAGGGTTTCAACAAAATACCTCTATGATATGATGGATATAATACTGAATGACGGAGAGGAAATACGGGTTCTTTACGGCGTTGGCAGGGATAGCAAGTTTAAGGAGATTGAGATTGATTATGAGGGATACATGGGTTCCCGGCCAGTCAGGTTCGGGAATCTGGCATCAGAACAGTTTCAGCTGGATGTATATGGTTCATTCATAAATGCAATTTATAACGTTTCCGTAATAGGCGGAATTGTAAATTCATACATGTGGGATTTCGTAAATGATCTTCTTGACAGGATTGCACATATATGGAAGGTTCCTGATTCAAGTATCTGGGAATTCAGGACGGAACCCAGACATTATACCTATTCCAAAGTCATGTGCTGGCTCGGCTATGACAGGGCAATCAAACTGGGTAAATCATTGAATTATGCAGGGGATTATGAAAAATGGCAGAAGATAGCAGATGAGATCAAGAAGGACATATTGGAGAATGGAATAGATAAGGAAAATGGATATTTTGTCCAGTATTATGGGGGAAAGGATGTGGATGGATCTCTTCTAAGAATTCCTCTTACGGGATTTATGGATGTAAATGATCCTCTCTTCCAGAATACTCTGGAGAAAATTAAGAAGGACCTGATGTTTGATGAATGCCTTTTCAGAAGATATCTGAACGATGATGGTCTTAAGGGTAAGGATAATGCATTTCTTCTTCTCTCATTCTGGTACATAGAAGATATGATTCTTATGGGAAAAATCCAGGATGCAGAAAATCTGCTCAGAAAACTTATGGGTATGGGAAACCATCTTAATCTATTCAGCGAAGAGGTTGAAATAAATACAGGAGAATTAATAGGTAATTTTCCTCAGGCCATTACCCATCTTGGGATAATAAGGTGTATTTACAGGCTTAACGAAGCTAAGAAAAAAATCAGTGAGTAACTGCAAAGTTACTCTTAAAGTTGTTAAGTTCCTTTATGTTTTCCTGTATCTCTTTGATTTTGTCTGTCTGTTCCTGAATAATCTCCTCGATTATTTCGTCAAAATCCTTGGAAAGCCTGTATCCGTGTACCGGTCTGCCCTTTCCCTCTTTTTTCATGTTTCTTTTATTTATCCAGCCCTTTCTCCTGAGCCATTGCATGGCTATGGAGACTTCTGGCTGCCTTAACCCGGTCTCTCTCTCAATCTCTACGCTTGTGACCTCTTCCTTTCCTCTGGTGTAAACAAGTGTAAATGCAACACTTCTGGGTATGTTTGAGGTCACCAATATCTTTGCCAGTTTCTGTTCTTCTTCTGTCATTACCATTTCGATCGATTCATAATATAATTTTAACATATATATTCTTCTAAAAATATGTTTGATATCATGGATTATTTTCATTTACTTTTTGAAAGTGCCTCAAGTTTGCTTATGATTGTATAGAGTGCAGCTCTTCCATGGGACGGCACATTGGGGTCATTGGATATCTCGTCTAGCATAGATATGGCAGTCGCACACCTGATATCGAGACTTACCTTTTGCTCCTCCATCTTTGTCTTTGCATCCTGTGCATTTTTTCTAATGTTCTTGGGCACTGACGTGTCCTGTGCCATGTCATCTAGCAGGTAAATAACCTCATTATACAGTTTCGTATCCATACCAATCACTCCACAAAGACTCGGCTGTTTTCCTTCTTAATGCTCACAACCATCATTGTTTTTGAATCTTTGACACCCTGAACCTTGCTTAATCTATTCAGGATATATTTCTGGAACTCTCCATAGTCAGGGAACCTTACCTTTATGATTATGTCGAAGTCTCCAGTCACAACAAACACATCTTCCACGTGGGTGTCGGATACAATTTCAGCAGCTATATTCTCGACTCTGCTAACATCAACCCTTACCCCGACGATGGCTGTCACAATCTTTTTGTCGTAATATTTGTCAAGTTCCACCTCTATATGGCTGTTCTGCATTAAGAAAACACCTCAAAAGTCTTATCCGTATTATTTCAATGCATTTAACATTTACATATCCCTTCATTTATAAAGTTTCAATTAATGGATTCCATGAAACTGAATCATTTTTATAATATTTGGATATTTAATTATAAAATTTAGAAAAAAAGGAAGTCATAAAAATTTAATTCCTGAGATTTTTTCTTCAATGTTTCATTTTTTATTTCTTCCAATCTTTTCATTGACTATGGCTTTCACCATTTTTCTTAAAATATACGTGTTCCCTTACACTATTCCCATGACCTTCAATGGACCTTGCTGTCATCTTTATAAATAAGCCATGTTCCACAATCCCCGGTATATGGGAAAGATGTTGGGAAATAATCTCAGGATCAGATATGTACCCAAAATCTGCCATGGCTATTATGTTTCCATTGTCTGTTTTGAATTCTCCATTATCTCTCAGGTTTACTTTGGCACCAAGATTTTCTATATTGGAG
>JAGDXN010000029.1:1609-6790 GCA_023256455.1 Cuniculiplasma sp. | reverse complement strand
TCGTCTGTTCTGCCAGAAATGGTAATATCTCAATGGGAAGTTTGAATTTACCAAGCTTTTGAACATATTTTCCTGAATCAGCTATAACCACAAATTCCTCACTGTTATGGGCAACAATCTTTTCCCTTGTTAATGCACCTCCACCACCCTTAATCAGATTGCCTTCCGGATCGACTTCATCTGCACCGTCTATATCTATCAAGATTTTTCCTATGAAGTTATAAGCAATATTTAAACCGAATTCCCTGAGCCGGTTCTCTGTTTCTATGGATGTGGGAACAAAATTGACCTTACCATAATATTCCCTGTTCTCTCCAATAAGTTCAATAAGAAATTTAACTGTAGATCCGGTCCCAATTCCCACTGTACCTTTACTGGGAATAAAACTTAGTGCATATTTAGCTGCGTTTCTCTTCTCTTCCACAACGTCCATGAAACCGTATGCTGATTTTAAATTAAAATAATGCATATGGGTTTATGGATTCAAAACAGAAGATCGAAAAAAGCTGGAAGGAAAGTTATACCATAATGGAAAGGCTTGTCCTGCCACCAGACACAAATGTATTTGATTCTCTTTATGGTGGCAGGCTTATGGAATGGATCGATAATGTCGCATCCATCGTGGCATTCAAGCACTGCAGGTTAAGGACTGTTACTGGAAGCATAGACAGTATATTTTTCCTCGCCCCAATCCATCTTGGATACATACTTAAGATGGTGGGAAGAATTAATTATGTCACAAGAACAACAATGGAAATAGAGGTTGACGTGCTTTCCCAGGAGCCATTCACAGGAAAGAGCAGATTCGCAACCAAAGCATATCTTACATATGTGGCTATTGATCAGGATGGAAGAGCAACTTCTGTACCTGGATTAATTCTTGATGATGAAGATACAAAAAAGAGATTTGAACAGGGTGAACAGAGGAGCAAAAGAAGACATGAATTGTTGGAAACTGTCAAACTGGAAGCCTCAAAATTCGATGATCTACAGTGAGATTTTTGGAAGAGTCTGTGATAACAGTTATTAATATATATTTCCTTACGGGATCAGAATGAACGAACTGGAAAGCAAAAAGGAAGGTAAAAAAGTAATTTCATACATTACTTACCATAATCTAATCGAAGCGATCAGTTTCATATTTTTATTAATAGGCATATTGTTTTATGTTTCATGGTCAATCCTCTACAATACATGGGGAGATCCTGGCCTTTATTCCTTCTGTTTGCCAATGGCCATACTTGGTCTGATTGGTATATTTTACTCAAGGGTTAATTGATCTTTTCCGTCATATATCATAATCTTTTTCATTTTTCCATATGAATACAGGAGCATCTCAGACCAGGGTGAATTTTTCCCTCCTATAAGTGGAACTCTCTGATCATATCCATATTTTGAAGGGTTTACTCCCGCTTCCTTTAGATTCTCCCATATTTTGTTTCTGAATATGCACAGATAGGCCGAATTATTGAAAATTGAGATGTAATTTCTGTCAAGAAAGGATGAGGAATCTTGAGTCACAAGTATTACAGATGTATTGTAATGTCTTGAAGTTCTGACAATATCAATTATGATCTGGCCAGTGTTCTCAATGGACAGATATTTGTGTGCCTCATCAATTAAAATTACCTTTTTCAACTCGTTCTGAACCATGAAATTTTTAAGCATTTCCGGATCAAAGTTTCTTGGGTCATCTCTGTTTATCACTATTTTTGAATTGGGATACAATCCATCAGGGATCACGTAATCTTTCATGGGATCGCAAAGCAGAACGCCCCATAGATCTTCATATTCAAGTATCCTGGAAAGGAGAAGATTGGCAAAGTAACTTTTTCCAGAACCTGTTTCACCTAAAATAAGAATGTTGTAAGAGTTTCCATTGAACAGGTCAATTAACTGGGGTGCCCTGGTTACAGGATCAAATCCCACTGGAATTCCCGATTGCACCTCATTATTGCATAGAAAGGGTAATAAGGGAATGACATTGCTCTTTGGCACAATGTAAGGTTTTGTGATATTAATGTCACCCAATAGAGATTTAATGGTGCCTTTTCTCTGCGCTAAGTTAAAGGTAAGGCCAAGGAAGGATGCCTTATTCAAAAACGATGATGTAATTTCCTTGAGGTCCTGAGGATCATCGCTTCTTAAAATCACACAAATCTGGGCCTTGAAAAGATCCTTTCTGTCCAGAGATGAAAGAGCCAGGGCATTTTTATTCAGTTTGATCTCATCAGGGGATAGTCTCCTGCCACGGTTCCTTTTCAATCGTTCTGAAGCCAGGATATGGCTTAAGACGTTTTTCAGGTATCTAAAATCCCTTACGGTGCATAAATCCAGGTCAAGGGTTAGGGAGATGTCACCATTAATTGAATATAAAAGATCAGACATCTGAAAGGGTTTGGAAGATTTGGAATTTGAAAGATACAAAATGGAGAAATATTTCTGCTTCTTAAGGTATCGTCCCAGAAAATAAGTTTTTCCTGATTTAAGATAGGGGGCAAACCCAATGTAATCAGGCGGTTTCATTCCATGATATTGATTAATTTTTAAGCCGAAATTTTTGGCTGCGTCAATAATTGGTTGAGTTTCTGAAGATTTCATCAATACTAAATGCTCAAATTTCCTCACATTAAAATAATGTATTTCATCCTTAGATCCATATTTCCACAGATGTTCCTTTGAAATATGGGAATCTGTATCATCCGTTATGGTAGTCACAAACCTTACCTGATTACTGAATTTTGAAAAGAACGTGGAGAGATGGTTAAAATGCTCTTCTATTGTCTGAGATTTTTCATTCCAGGAAAAATCGTATTCAAGACTGAACAGTTTCAGGTTATCCCTTTCATTTTTTTTGGAAAAAATGATATGGCTGAATTTAAGCATGAGCAAAAGGGATGCAAGTGATATTAAGGATAAAAGTGAAAAATAAAAGAAATCGTATATGTAAAAAACAAAAGAGAGAAGCAAAAGGAACAAAGAGAACTTATAGATTGTACCAGATTCAGATTTTCCTGCCATGAAATTATTCGGCAGAATTAAGTTTTCAAGGTTTTTCATTTTTAACCACTTCTCAGGTATCTTTCAAGGTTTGTTTCCGGAAAGGTTTCAATTCTATCCCTATTTTCCTTCTCATTTCTTTTTTGGATCTCCACTGGAATATTTTTTAATTTTCCAAAGGTGTTTTCGGTCCCAAATAAGGATATTAAAAATGGAATGGATGAAAAGTTAGATATGGCCGTTCTGTAAATTCCCATTGTAAATAGGGCAGGTATTACTGTGAGGAAAATCAGCATTCCAAGCTGGGCAAAGGGATAAGCAGACAGGTTGATATATATGTAAAGAACTGGAATTGCGATGACTGGGAATGATGAAGTTTCCAGATACAGAATCCACAGTTTAAAAAGAATCTCCCTTCCGTTATGGAAAACTATGAGAAAGGATGAAACTGGAAGGAAAAAGTAAAAAGAAATCAAAATGCCAATTCGAAGCATAAGAAAGAGAGAGGTCTCAAGTCCGGAAATCGTGTATATGGATGAGAAGAAGAGAAGTGCAATTCCATTATTTGAATTATTGAATTTTGCGACGGTATTGATTATGTACATATCCGAGAAATAGTAGGAAAGATCCGGATTATATTGTTTGAAGTCTTTTACGGCAATGTATAGGGCTGAGTTGAACATTCTTATAAAATAGCCGGCAAGCAGCATAATAACAATGCTTAAAGCCATCTCATAAAGTATCTGTCCGGCCCTGTTGTTTCGGTCCCTTATCAAAGCAATGCCCGATGCAGCCCCTATTAAGGAACCAATTATGGGAAAAGCGTCAATCTCGTATTTATTTATACTAAGAATTTTCCCGTTGAACATCATCCAGAAAAGATAGTCTTTGGATGAAACCATACCCTGGTTAATTGCAATATTCCAGAGGAACTGGGCACTTGATAGTTCAATGGTGAGGATTATTTTTCCAAGCAAACCGATTATGAATGACTGGGTGATCATGGGCTGCCCTTAATGATGAAACTGAACACTCCGTAAATAACCCCGCTCACTGCCATGAGGTAGATCAATGTCCCAATAGCGGCATTTTTCGCCTTGCTATAGGCATTATATCTCCTGGTCTCATCACTGCTAAAGAAGCCCATGGCTATGGGAATCCATAAAATGGCAATTATTATGGCAGAAACAGAAATTATAACATCCATCCCCCTTGTGAGAATACCGTTAATCTCGTTAATCCCACTTCCCGCTGTAAAAGGTTCTGTCAACGATTCTATGTAACTCACATTTCCCGAGAATAAAAAATTTCTAAAGTTTTTAATTATGATGCTCCAATTTCATTTAATCAAAAAATATTTATTTGAATCTTAAGGAAAAATTAAATGGAATTATTCTTTCTAAATTCACCTATACTTCCTGAAATAGTTGCAAATGCATTATGGGGATGGATGCTCTCTTCACTTTCAGAACTGACCTCAATTTTGGAATCATCCGAAATGTCTTTGTTTTTGATTATATCTGCAACTATAAATCTCACTATATCTTCCACAAACATGGGATTGCTGTGGGCCCTCACAACCATTTCCCCCTCATCTATCCTCTTCAAAACCGGAAGTAAGGAACCACCCAGAACTTTTTCCGCCGAATTTATCAGTTCAAAAGCCTCGATATTTTCATCATTTTCCGTTGTCAGTTTAATCGTTACATGATTTCTCTGATTATGGGTGATCCCAGGAATTGAATCAAGCATTCCATCTATTTTTGGGTTATTATTCCCTATTATTGTCCTCGCAGTTTCCATTGCACATGGACATGCGTTGATTCCTGTTACTTCAACTTCTATGGATGTTTCTGTTTTTCCATCCCTTTCTATAACTGCTTCGGCGGTCAAAGGGTAGCTGACAACTGAAATCTTTCCACTTTCCGACTTAACTCTGTGGAAAAGCTCAGTTTTTAATTTTACAAACACATAAGTGGAATATTCAAATCTTCTGAGGGCCTCTTCTCCAATTTTGGAAGCTATCTCTTCTATGGAAAAGTGGTTTTCATCAGAAAGAGCAACAGTATTTATTGATTCAACAGCTCTTGACATATCTGCGCCCTTACGGTCTTTTGGTATATCTACAAAGACATCAAAGATTGCAACAAGATTATTTATCTCCGTACATCTTTTGATTCT
>JAGDXN010000029.1:0-1599 GCA_023256455.1 Cuniculiplasma sp. | reverse complement strand
TATTTATAGCAATTGATATTTTGGAGGCCTGACTCTGGACGTCCTTAAATTCTCTCATTCCAAGACCTGTTTATTGGTTTTTCTGCGAATCCTGGTAAGTTTTCTGTATGAGTTGTTCAATTTCCTTATACTTCTCTTCCAGGGACTTCTGTTGTTTCTCGATAGTTTTAATTCTTATCTCACTTAGCTCTTTCTGCTCTTTCAATTCTTCTACAAGTTTTGTTTTATCTTCAACTTTATAAAGGACAGGTCCAACACTTCTGTATATAGGGGTATTATCTCCTATTTTTTCAAGTTCCTCGAGAGTTTTTGTCAGTTCCTTAATCCTCAGATCCATCTGATACTTCTGGTTGTTCAACTGTTCAATCTGTCCCTCAATCTGCTGAGCCTGTTTGAGCTGGTTTTGCAAATAGTTACTAATTCCACCTTCCATCTTATCAAATCTCCCTGTTTATTACATCTGCCACGTCGATCCATTTTGCAATGGAACCTAAGGCAGCCCTTACTCCTACCGTATCTCTGGCTTCTATATAAATTATGAAAGACTTTTCACCCTTATGTATTATCATTTTCGTTCGGCCTGTGTCCTCATCCACATTTTCCCTTATGGAAAGATAAACGCTTTCCCAGTTAGGTCTGTCATATTCGACCGTAACCTTAATCTTTTCATTTTCAGATGACACAAAGCAATATGCATTCAACTCAAAAATATTTATGTGAGTGTGAATTACCCTTTATGGGCTCGTGGCCTAGTCTGGATAAGGCACCGTCCTTCTAAGTCGGTGATCGTGGGTCCGAATCCCACCGAGCCCGTCCTCTATATGGTTCAGGCTGTTATTTGATTGCTCTTTTTTAGTTTTTCTTTAAATACTCAGGTAAAGTTTTTGTAATATATAATTAATCAAATAAAATTAAATGATAATTTTTTGTCTCGGAGATTGACCCTCTCTTCCTTTTTTTAATTCCCCTTCAAAAGAAAGAAAACAAATCTCAATCTTTCATTGAAATCTAAGCTTACTATGGTGGCAGATATGTTTCTATCTTTTAAAATTTGGCTGTTTTTCTAATTAATCTCTTTAGCGCTGTTTATCTTGTTTTGATCCAGTATTCCGAGATTATTCGCTGAGACGAATGAAAGCACATATGGGTTATCTTTTTTATTTCCGTTCTGAATCAATTTATTCAGATCTTTTGCGATATAATAATTCTTTGAAAAATAAGAGTTAAGTGTGAACCTCCCTTTCATTTTTTTCCTACTAAAATATGTTTTAGTTCTATCCAGTACCCCTGCTCATCAATGTTAATTTTAAAGTCAATGATATTTCTATTATTTTTAACTTCCCTATTATAATCCGTAAATTCAATTTTATTCCTCTTAAAGTAACGCATTAACTCTCCTCTGAACCACCCTTCTATCTGAATTTCAAGTTCTGAGAACATTTCCAGATATCCACATTTTTCTTCGATCAAGAAATTGTAAAATTCATTAACAAATTCCTCTAATTCATAGCCCGTCGTGTTACTCCATGAAGCCAAAGCATAATACCATATTTATCACATAAATAAACGTTAGATTTAGACTCATCAACTCAACCACTC
>JAGDXN010000088.1:45787-58141 GCA_023256455.1 Cuniculiplasma sp. | reverse complement strand
AACTCCACATATACCCGATATTACTATGGGGCATTCGGTTTGCCTTATACCGCTTTCGATCGCCTTTACTAACGGTATCTCGATTGATTTCTTTTCCTTCAGGTACTAAGATGTTTCAATTCCCTGAGTTCCCTCTCCTTTCGGAGTGTCTTACGACAGGAAGTCCCATTCGGATATTCTCGGATCAAGGGCTCCTTGCGCCTCCCCGAGACATTTCGCAGCTTGGCACGTCCTTCATCGGCTCCCAAACCGAACCATCCCCCAGACAGTTTCACAGATTGCACAATCCATTTTGCTCTCTATACAACATTGATCGGTCTCATCGGTTATTGCTAACCTCATACCCTTCCCTTATGATATTTGTATCACAAGGTGCATTTAAACGTGCGTATCACACGTATTGATTGCTCTGATATTAAGGTTTTGGTAAGTATACTTTTTTCATAAAAATATACCTAAAATGCATCTGAACGGGATTAGAGTTGCCCTTAGGTATATTTTTGCCTGCCCATAAGGGAAAAAAGGGTGTTAATAGATATCATTTAATTTTAAAAAGTATGGTTTATTATTGGAAATTGTTTTAAACTTCTTTATGGAAAATTCAGGGAATTTTACTCCCTGTATATACTGAAATCAAGTTCAGACACTGCTTTAGACTGTAGATCCTTGAGCTTTGGTTCAACTTCGTCCAGTTTCTCCTCTTCCACGGGAATGTATTTCATCCTTCCCTTTGACATGTGGTATGAACCCGGACAGAGAAAACCCTCCTTTACAAGAATGGTGTCTGCCTTAAGAGTCAATATGCCTGCCATGGCCCTTTCCTTTCCCTGATAGGGAGAACCATATCCAGGGTTTTCATAAAGCTTCTTTTCTCCTGTTTCCGTATCTATCTCCACTATGGTATTTCCATATTCCAGTGGCATTAACACGTTTTCGTCGTCTACAACTGCTATTACCTTCATAATGGTTCAATAGTAATCTCTTTTATTAACTTTATTAATACTTATTTGATACGAATTCGTAATGAATTGTTTATACATAATGAATGGAAACTTAAGACTGGAAAATAATCCAGCTTTGGAATATGCTGCGTCCAATGGCATAAAGGTCCTTCCAGTGATCATAATGGACGCAAGGATCGATCTGAGCGGAGATGCATCCAGATGGTGGACGGAGGAGATTTTAAAATCGATTTCCAGACGAACCGGTGTGAGTGATATATTATTTTTCATGGATTTTGGGGAGTATATGCATAGAATTAACAGTATGATCAGGGAAAAAAAGATTGATGAAATCCTTATACATAATATTCCCCGCAAGCGATACTCTTTTCTGGTTAATGAGATGATCGAGGCTTTTGGCTCAAGGGTTGCAGTTAAAAAATTTGATTCTAATAACCTGCTGAAACTGGAAGAGATGGTAAATATTGAGGTCAATTTCAACAATTTTAACTCCTTTTTCCAGAAGATGAAAAACCGTGATATGGGCAAAATAAATGATGCATCTGACATCCCTGAGTTCATAAACCCTGAGATAAATCAATTAAGGAAAAATAGCCCATGGAAAGAAAAATTAAAAAAAATATGGAACGTGTCAATCAACAGGGATGATATTCTGAATAAATCCTTAAAGGATGGAAGAAAGAACAATAGCAGGATTTCTCCATTCATAAGCCATGGCCAGATTGATGTGAAATATATATGGAAAGAATCTCAGGGAAATGAGTTTGAAGAGGAGATCAAGAGAAACCTGGCATGGAGGGAATTCTTTTATCTGTCCTATTTGAAAAAGGAAAACATGGATCGCATTGAAGTGAATGAAAAGTTCAGAAATTTTCCATGGTCCACAAGAAGTGAAGATTTTTTAACCTGGAAATCTGGCAATACTGGCTTTCCCCTTATTGATGGTGCCATGAGGCAGCTATGGGCTGAGGGATGGATCAATAATCGGCTGAGAATGCTTGTTTCCGATTTCCTGGTGAAATGCCTTCTCATAAGATGGGATTTTGGAGCAAACTGGTTTATGGACACGCTGGTTGACGCAGATGAATCTGTAAATTTCAGCTCCTGGCAATATATTTCAGGTACCGGCGGATTCTCGTGGCCATTTTTCAGGATCTTTAATCCAGTAAAGAATGAGAATGATCTTGATCCTGAAGGAAATTACATTAGAAAATGGGTTCCAGAACTGAATGATGACGTATGGAAAGAAACTGAAAAAATACAAAATATGAGAAAGAACAACCTTTCTAAATACAGTGATATGAGAAAGAGGACCTTAAAAATTTATGAAGATTTTATCAATAATAACCTTCAAGCTTGACTTCATATTTAGGTATTTCAATTCCTGAGCCATTTTCCACATGACCTATCTCCCTTATCTGCATTCTCGATCTCAATGTGGTTACAAAATCGCTCTTACTCTCTTCGTTTATAACCACCATAAAACCCGTACCCATATTGAATGTTTCGTACATCTGCTGCCAGCTAAGGTTCCCCATCTCCTTCATCTGCCTGAAGACGTTTTGTGGCTCCACAGGATCGTCAAACACATATTTCATATCCTTCAATCTTACAATGTTTTTGAACCCCCCACCGGTTATGTTTGCCATACCCTTAATATCTACAATATTTATGATGTCAAGAATATCCCTCACGTATATCCTTGTAGGCTCTAAAACCACCTCATGAACTTTTTTACTTTCTCCTGGGAATTTATCATCCATCTTAAGTCCATTTTCCTTAAGTATTTTCCTTACGGTAGTGAACCCGTTTGAATGAAGACCGCTGCTCTGCAATGAGTATATTATGTCACCCTCACTTATTCTTTCTCCCGTAATTATCTGGTTCTTCTGTGCTATCCCTATTACGCTTCCAGCTACATCTATGGTGCTCACAAGTTCCGGAACAAGGGCAGATT
Source organism: Cuniculiplasma sp. (assembly GCA_023256455.1). Classification (GTDB taxonomy): domain Archaea; phylum Thermoplasmatota; class Thermoplasmata; order Thermoplasmatales; family Thermoplasmataceae; genus Cuniculiplasma. Next base: position 55,222 of record JAGDXN010000088.1, on the reverse strand, counting down.
CGCCCCCCACTATGGATATATTGGCCATTTGAGCGCCAACATTAAGACCGACTCCAATTTCTCTGGCTATGTTTGAATCTGTGTCTTTTAAGGATAAATAATCGAGCATTGCTATGGGTTCTGCCCCAACTGTGATCGTATCATTTACATTCATTGCCACGCAATCAATACCTATTCCTTCCCATTTGTTAGCTTCAGAGGCCAGCATTACCTTTGTTCCCACACCATCAGTATTGAAAGCAATAGCAATATTTCCAAGGTCTATAAGTGAAGTAAAACCCCCCATTGGACCCATAACTTTGAAATCATCCCTTCTATATTTTAGCTGCCTGACCAGTACGCTTACAAATTCTCCTATCCCTCTCCTGTCCAACATCTTACCATCGGGATCAGTCATATAAATAGGGTATGACTTCATAACTTAAAAGTTTATCAAAAATAAATATAATTTAATATATTGTAATTTTTTACATCAAATTTTTGGGAAAAATAAAAAAATAATTGAAAGAGAAAAATCTATTTTCTCCTTATAGAAAACAATATGACAGTTGCTATTGCTGCTATGGCAATGACTGCTACGATTATATAGGCATAATTGTATGATACCGGTATGGTTTTTGCAGGGGGTGAGCTCGATGTGGAGGAGAATGTTATATTCACATTGACATTTTTCCCATTCACTTTCAATGAACCGGATGGATTTGATACATTATATCCTGATACATTACCCACTTTGTATGTGTATGATCCGTTTGTCATTGAAAATGTTATGGTGCTGTTTGTTGATGATAATGATTCCCCATTGAGATTTACAGACCATTTAGTTCCTGATGGCAGTCCTGTTTCGGTGAATGTTACACCATAAAGTTTCAGGGGCTTCTGAATAGGCGTAAACATGATATTCTCGGTTATGTTGGTTCCTTTTATTGTAATAGAACCGGATGAGTTTGTTATGTTATAACCCGAGATTTCACTCACATTATAAGAATAGGTCCCGTTTGGAAGATATGCAGATATATTCTGAGTGTTTGAACTCAGATTGTAAGTTTTTCCAGACGTGTCGTTTACAACAGACACTTTCCACACTGTGCCAGAGGGCAAACCTTTTTCCCTGAATTCAAGATTATACGTTTTTATGTTTGTCGGGGACAGATTTATATTAAATATTGCCACTTCACTCACATAGGAAGATTGAATTGCTGGAGTTACATAAATTCCCTGAACCAAAGAAGTGGAAGTGACAGTGACAAGAGTATTGTTTTCGACAAGTAAAATAGTTTCTACTGGTTTTATTGAATATATATTGTTTGATAACATTGAAAATTCAGAACCAAAGATAAATGAGGGAAGGCTGATAGAACAGTAATCCTGTCCAGATGCTGTAACAAAACTGCCTGCCAGATTTATTCCACTTTCCTCTACCGGTACGAAAGCAATTTGCGGGAAATTAAAACTGTAGGATGCACCCTGCACAAAACTGGCATTTGGAAGATCGATTACAGATAGGGAAAATATGAAGAAGTTAATCAAAATTTGTGAATAATAAGTTCCATAAGGCAGATATATTTCATACTGATTCTGGGGATTCAAAGTTATTTCTGCGGTTGAAACATTTGCTGAAATGTTCTGACTTGGGACAATGTTTGAAAGGCTAAACCGCTCATAACTGTCAAATACAAGGCTTAGGTGCACGAAACTGGAGGTTTGAGATAACTTTAAAAATTCCGGAATATTGTTAATTGTTATCTTAAAACCTTGAAGGGTTGGAATTGTAATGTCTATGGTTTCCCCGCTCTGGACCTGGACAGAAGTGCTGTAGCTGAATGTTTCTCCTGTACTGAGGGTAGATTGAACATTAGCCAGGTCCCTCCCCAATATTCCGGCTATCCATTCTTTTCCTGAAGATTGGAAACTATGACCAATAAAATCTGATGTGTTATTTTCGTGAGTTAATGTTATAATGCTTGATGAGTTTGAAGGTTCATTTCCTATGTTTATAGGTAAATAACAGAAGTCGGGCTGTGAAACAACATAGCTGCTTTCCAGAGATGGATTTATCATAATGAATTTTGAATAGGATATTGTTGAATTCACCTCGGTTAAAAGAACATATTGGGTTTCATCTATTGCATTTATAATGATTGTATTTCCAGGATTACTGGCAGAAAATCCTGAGGAAAAATAGAAAGGAGTAAGTGCACTGATTTTTGAACCGAATAAATTTGCTCCCACAGTTCCATTTTTAAGTCCGTTTGAGAATGACAGGGTAACATTTACAAAATTAAGGGAAATGTTGGATGCAGTATTTATTTCATCATAAGTTGCTGTATTATAGGAATAATAGGTATAATGTATGGAGAAGTAAGCTTCTCCTGGAACCATATCGAAATCAAGGTTTCCATTAAAACTGGAGTTTGAATACTGAACGACAAACATGTAACCATTGAAGCTTTGAATTTGCATTAAAATTGATTTTTGACTCTTTACAGGAATTTGGAACTTCTCCAGTCTACTCAGAGATACTGTAAGATTTTCCTGACCTGTGATGGCAAGTTGTAAGTTGTAAACCATCTTTTCAGTGGTTGCAACCCCGAGATTGTTAAATGGACCTGTAAGGATAGAAGTGTTGATAACTCCTCTTGGGAGGTACATAGATGGAAAGGATAAATTGTTAAATTCGCTGGATCCAGTAACTGCATTTATGCAGGTATATGAAGATCCATTTGAAAGCCTCAATCCCAGTGAATTTGAGTATGATATATTTTCTATTTTCAGATCATTTTTGTAGTAGGTGTAGAAGTTAATATTTTCCATTACATTCTCCCCATTTACATTAAGGGTCGTTTTTACTATCTTGAGGTTAAGTGATGCATTTACACCGAATGTACCGTTTACAACAATTATATGAGGTGCAATGGTAAAAACAGAGTAAGATGACCCGTTCAAATAAGTCACTTCAATTTTATTACCGTTTGACTGATCATAAAGAAAGAGGGCCTCCTCAAATGTTTCACTGCTGACTAAATTGGTGGAAAATGTGAAAGTACCCACATAAAGCTGGGGCAAATTTATTGTAAGATTCATTTTGGCTGACACAGTGAATGTTCCATTTACGCTTTTTAATGTCAGGAACTGTGATTCATAATTTGAGTTATTGCTCAACTCAATGTAATAGAAGTAGGACCCTGGAGCCAGAGAATAATTTAGATATGATTGTGATGATGATTCAGAACAGGTGGCCTGGGGGTTATCTGTGGGTTCCAAAACAATAGTCCAGGACTGAACCAGTTTTGAATTAAAGTTTAGAAGATGCACTTCCACATTGTAGGTTGTGATGCCGGTCTGAGGAGTGTGGATATAATTTCCATTTCCTGAACCTTTATGGTAAATTTCACTCCCCTTTAAAAAATTAAATGGTTGATTAATTGTATTTATACTCAGGGGCCGACTTATCAATTTCGAGTGGGGCATTTGACTTGAATTTGGAATTTCACTTAATCCATTTCCAGAACTAATATGGAACCCTGATCCAATTATTCCGGCCGCTCCGCCCGTGATAAATGAAAGGACTATTACAATTGCCACAAATTTTGATTTTTTTGTAAACATCACATTTTAATGATTAATAGATATATAAATTTTATTTATTCAATTTTATGTCGTGTTCGATTTATAAGTAAGAACATCTTTTTCAAAATTAAATCTGAATATTGTCTGTTCTAGCAAACAATAGTTTTACTTCGATTCGCCTGTCTTCATATGGTATAATAATGATACTTATTATCATAAGACCTTGATTCCCTTTGGCCCGGATAAGGTGTTTAATTTTTCCCTTTACCCCATATTTGAGACCTCTCAACATGTATGTTTTATGCTGCATATTACCTAAAAAGTCTTGATCCTGTGTGAATTTTCAATAAATACATACAAATGATTAAATAACGATCTAATAATATGGTTTCAGGTGATTGAATGGTCAAACTCGAAGATCTGGACTACAAACCAAAGCCAATAGATGAAAATTTTGCAGAGGACACAACAAATTACCCGGTCACTGGTAAACACCATGACCACGAGGTAAGGGCAGAGGGCATTCAGAGAATGGATGCTGATGGAAAGCCATATCCAACAAAGAACGGAATACACGGCACAAAGGTTGCTGTTGACTGGGAAACCTGCATAGCCGATGGCGCATGCATGGATGTCTGCCCTGTGAGTCTATATGAGTGGGTACTCAACCCTGGCCAGATGGGAACTGGAAACAGCAAGGACATATCTGGAGACAAGGAACTTTATGCCAAATACAGAACAGATAAGTGCGACCCCGTAAGGGAGAACGAGTGCATATTCTGTATGGCATGTGAAAGTGTCTGCCCAACAAGAGCAATAAAAATAACACCATAAACAAAATAATTTTTTATAGCCCCGTGGTGTAGTGGCCAAGCATACCGGACTTTGGATCCGATGACGGCAGTTCAAATCTGCCCGGGGCTGTGGATTTTAAAATGATAAGGGTAATTGGGAGGACAGGTTTTTCCAGAAATCTGGAGAAAAGCATGAAGGTTAAGGATATAATGGAACAGCTCAGGCTTTCCGATGAAAGATTTGTCTCCCTGTTGAACGGAACTCCTGTTACAGGGGACGAAACTGTCAATCCTGAGGATGATTTAGTTTTTGTTGAGATATTCTCCGGAGGGTAAGACTGGCCTCTGGAAATTCAAAAACATTTCGTATATTTTGGTTTCACTTATCTTTTCCAATCTATCTTCAAATATTGTTTCTCCCTTAAGCCTGTTTATATTATGGCCAAAATTTATCTTTTGAATATTTTTGAAAAATATATCTTTAAAATATGTTTCATCCCTAAACAGGTCGAAATAAACCCTTCCATTTTCCACATATGGCCCCCTGCTTCTTCTATCACTATTCAGGTATTTTCTTATGAAGGAGATTGAATTTTGGTTTTCCACCGGGGGACCCTCTCTCTTTTCTATCCTGTTAAGGTGCCCGCTCTCCATTTCAATCAAAATCTCCATGTTTTCCCCGTCCAAATTTACGTAACCATTGATATAGTGAAATCCAGATGTTTCACATAAAGTCTTCAGATTTCTTTCTGAAAGCTCCAGTTGTGGGTATAATATATCATCTATGATGTCTGGTCTTTTCCATCTTATAAGGCACATATATGTTCCTCTTTCCACCCTGTTTATTCTATCAATTTTTTCATCGAAGGTAAAGAAAAAGTTGCATGGATTTAAATTATAGAACTTTGCTGCAATCTTAAGGATGGAAAGATTTCCTTCATTCACCGCAGCTGCTGCATTCCTTCCCAGATCAACTGGATCTATAATTACAACAGGTGAATTAAATTTCGATGTTCTATCCTCATCCCCTATAATGAGCCGGCCCTTCAAGTTCGAAACATACTCTATGAATGAATTAAACCTTTTAAATTTCAGAATTATAAGTTCGCAGACGTAACCAGAGAAACCGGATGTTTTCAATTCTGAACCATATATTCCCTGCCTCTTCATGAACAATTTTAGGAGGATTGCCTCTTTCCTCATTTCATCATTCATTGCGTTTTTCATGAACTGAGTATGGAGGGGAGTTCTATCCACAGAAGATATTATTTTGCGATTCATTTCGACCCTGAAACACGGAACAATATCGACCTTAACACCTTCCATAATTCCAGAAACATAGGGGTGCTCTGCATATTTTGCCGTTCCTTCCGGGAATATTTCAAATCCGATTTCCATACCGGCATCTTCCATCTCCTTCTTGCTGTATTTTGTTGAGAACACAATAAATATATCCAGATCACTGTTTTTTAGTTCTGTTCCTCTGGATTGGGAACCCACAAGCATTGGTTCTGCTTCAACCCCCATTTTTTCAAGTTTTGATTTTATGTTTCCTATTATTTCCCGGGATATTCTTTCCTTTTTTTCCCTTTCAAAGCTATCGGGAAGATACCTTTTAAAAATATATTCTAAATCCAGTTTATCATCTTTCATGAATCCACTTTAAAATTTTAGTTTAATTTTGAGAAATCAATTTCATAATTGCATCCGCAGGTTCACCTTCACTATCTTTGAGAGCCTGCACCGCCTTTTCTCTGGAACATCCGGCCTGTTCCATTACCAGCTTTATATCTGTTTCCGGGAATTCTTCGCTGGGAGCATTATTCACTGGTTCGCTTTTAGACTGAACCTCTTTGAAATTACCGGTTATCTGGAAGGATTTCTGACCCTGTGCTTCTATGGCTACAACCTGAGGGTTTTCTATGATGTATTTCTTTGCACCCGCTTCCATAACAACCCTCTTAACATCAGTCATTTCCGTTGATTTAATCCCCATCTGCTGCATCATTCTGCGCATTTCTCGTGAATTCATTTTTCCGGGTATCATACTCTATTAATACAAATAGGCATAAATCATTTTTTATGCAAAAATTGCATACAGGAATGATTTGGAAAATATCTCGATTTTAAAACAGATTTTGGTTGATGAAAATTTGTGTTTTCTCGCAAATGTTAAATAAAGCGAGAGTATTTAGAGCCTGTTTATATTGAGGCCGTGATAGCTCAGTAGGGAGAGCGCCAGACTGAAGATCTGGAGGTCGCTGGTTCAATCCCGGCTCACGGCATTATCTCAAAGGTTTATGGTTAAATCTGATAAGGAAAATAGGAAATTGTTGAATTATGTAATAATATTTTACGTCACATAAATATTATTCATGCCGATAAAATTTGCAGGATAATTTAATTTTCAATGGTTGTTAAAAAAGTAAGGGAAATATTGAAGAAACCTTTGATGACATATGGGAATGCCCCAGGGTTGCAATTTATGTTTCCATTCCTTATAAGGTAACCCTCGATCTCCTTCTTTTTCATTATGGACTTTTCCTTAGAACTCTCCATCCATTGAAATCCCCATTCATGTGTGGAAAAGTTCACAACAATTTTAACCAATTTGGAATGTAAAATTTAAAAAATGGATATGAATTAAACCATGAAAACGCGGCCACAGAATTATTATTTAAAAATGTCATGTTTCATATCTCTCCTATGCCACACATATGCCATTGCAATGAGTAGCATAAGACCTGAAACATCGAATACTGAAAGGTAGAATAGCACCGCTGGAAATCCCAGCCTGAGAACCACATAACCATGCAAGTTTGATTCCTTAGTAAAATTGACAAGTTTGGAAATGTTTGTGAAATCAAAAATCATAGACATTTCCAGTCTGTATGATCCAGGTGTTAGATTCAGTTGGGTAGAGCATATGGGTATACCTGTCATGTTGAGATAAATCTGGCTGACTGGCACATATGACCCGTTTGAAACCCTCTTCAAAAGGGCAAAATCCTGAACAATGTAGGCCGATGTATTTTTAACCTTATCCTGAAAAAATGGGTTATAAATTGAGGCAGTGGCAGAATAGCCATAGGAAATAAATGAAATTGAAACGTAATTGCTTGCGCTGATGTTATAATTACAAAACTCCCCGGAAACATTTTCTTTCCTTGAGATATTTCCGTAAACCGTTCCTGAGTAACTGAACGCTGACATCAGGATAATGCCAAGGGCAATCATAATGAGGATTGATTTTTTGAAATGGAACATTTCCTCACCTGCCACTCTTCAGGTCTGAGTGAAGTGTTATAAAATTGGATACAGCTATAAGGACAGATGAAACTGCAAGTGAGATGAGCAGTAAAAATACGTGCTGTGAAGACAATATAAAGAATTTCGTGGAAATAAAAAGGAGAATGAATCTACTTAATTCTTTGTTTCCATCAATATTGGAAATAGCCAGAATTGTGCCAAAGGTGAGTGCAAAGGAAATTAAACCGTTTCTTGATACCGCCCCATAAATCCTCCCAAGAGATACCGTGAACGCAAACCATGACACTAAAAGGAGCCATCCGTAAATCATGAGATTAATGGGAATAATGAATGAATTCAGATAAATTATGAGGAAACCAGCTGCCCATATGTAGGTTGGAACGATCAGAATTTCAAAGAGAGCCATTGCGCTCAGCAGGATCTGTCTCCTTACTGGCATGGTAAAGATGAAACCAATGTAACCTGTTTCTATTCGCTGACCAAAGGAAAAAGATGACAGAGAGGCATAAAAAGGTAAGGTGGTGGAAGGTATGAGGACAAATATATTCAGAATTGGAGAATATTTTTCCCCAAATACAGAGGAAACCTCGAATATGATGAAGAAAAGAGAAAGTATGAGAGTGAGTTCCCTGATTTGAAAACGGTTCGTCAAAAATTCAATCGTACCTATGCTCTTCCTCAGAGTCATTTTTAAATTCACCTTCAATAAATTCTGGATAGGCGTTTATGCTGATTATCTGCTCCATAATATCCCCATCAAGCAAGGCCATTAATGCACCAAGTTTCCCGTCTCTGATCATTATATCTCTTCCCTGAATCACATACTTAATCTTTCCCTTTATTTTTTCCTCAAGTCTCTCAGGGTCAATGGATTTAACGATTAGAAATTTCTTTGATATTTCATTTGGCATCGGATTTGAAATTTTGTCACGACTGAACATGATTATGGAATCTGCGATGGATAGGATTTCATCAAGTATGTGAGATGTTATGAGGAATGATGCCCCCATTTCATGTTTCATTTTTTCTATGACGTTGGCCAGCTTTATGCGATTCTCTCTGTCTAAATTGGCATTTGGCTCATCAAGAATAAAGTATCTGGCCTTTGATGCAAGACACAGAATTACGGCCACCAGCTGAGTTTCTCCCATGCTTAAAAATTTGCTATTTTGCCTCAGCAAATAGTTCAAGTCAAAATAGTTCAGTAGAAATTTCAATCTTTCAAAAGATATTTCCCTGATAAGGGAATACATTCTGATCCAGTCTTTTACTGTGGGACCAAGCAAAGGAAAGGGCTTCTCAGGAATAGAAGCCACGTCCTTGAAGACCAGATGAGACTTTTTGTAAACGGGGATTCCTGAAATTTTAACATTTTCCCTTCGATCAATTCTCACCAGGCCCTCAAGTACAGATATTAAACTGCTCTTTCCAGCACCATTCCTGCCTGTGATGACCGTAATTCCTTCAGGAATCTGCAGGTTTATATTACCCAGAGATTCATTGGAGGCATATTGTATCCTTACTCCTGAAATTTCTATGAACATTTATTTCAAGCCTCTCCTGTCATTTGATCTTTTTCTTGCGGAGTATATTACGTAATAAATTACCGGAGCTGATAATACCCAAATCACCAATACATAGAAGGCATAAATGGTTATATAGTATTCTTTTTCAAGAGGGTGGAGACCTGCATTGGTTTTCAAAAGATTGATTGACAGACCCTGTGCCAGAAAAACGTCAGAATTTGGAAACAGAGTTTTTGCAAGACTGAAATTTCCATTTAAGGAAGCATAGGTGAGTA
>JAGDXN010000088.1:34712-45777 GCA_023256455.1 Cuniculiplasma sp. | reverse complement strand
ATTATAACCTCCTCCTGACTGGTCATAACAGAGTCTGTTAGGAAAATTATCAATGAATGATGATTCGCTTTTATTCATTCCGCAGGTATGAATATTTATTATGTTCAAATCAGTTGGCAAAGTCCAGCAATCTGAGCACAATCCCTGTCCCCATCTATCACGATGATAACAAAATATGTGCTGTGAACTGGATACATTTCCCACAAGGCTATTTATCTGGATGAATGGTGATGAAAGCGAAACGTTATTGAGAAAATATTTTATGAGACAGTTATTTGAACCGAGATATTCTTTAAATCCATAATTCCCCATATGTCCCGGAACTCCTGACGTCTCTGTGACACTTACAGAGATTGTTGAGTTTGGATTGACTTTAATTGTCAGGGTTCCATTCGAAGAATCGGTACAGGTAAACTGTTGATGGGTCTGGTAAAGTTGCTTTGTATAAATAGCATATGCATTGAAACAGTATTTGAAAACCGTACCAGGAGTGAGAGGATTGCTGTTCAGGGAATCTCTTCTGTATTCCTCATGGATAATTGGGTAGAAAAGTAAAACAGCTGAAGCTATTGCCAGCAGTGATATGCTTATAGCCAGAAATTTCTTAACTTTCATATCAATTCTCCCTTAAATCGTTATGATGGGACTGGAATTGAAATTATACCCATCACCACTTCTGCCCAATCTATACTTATTTTTCCATTTAGGGATTCCCATTCATAAATTTTTACATGGGGCCCATCATGCTGAATTATGACCTGTAAAAGAAAATTGGTAGTAATCTTTGGAGTACCAAAAAATGTTTCAGATACTGAAAAAGATGGGCTCCATGTAAATTCACAACCCTTGCAACTTAGACATACCGGGTCGTGTACAATGCCCTCTGTCACTTTAAATACCCCATAAGAGTATGGTTTGGAATACAAAAATATATTCGAAGATGCCTCTATCTCTGTTGAATTTTTCGATTGTAAAACACAATAAGTCTGAAAGCCGTTAGCCCTGGATACAATTACCTGCTGGGATACATTTAAGCAAAGATGCTCCATAACATTTTTGCCTGTTAGGCTGTATAAGGGGTTGGAATGTGTAGAATAGGAAAAGGAAAGAACCCAGTAAAAAGTTATTTTGGAACATTCTGTGCCGCCGCTTCCACCTGTCCCTGTTTGTCGAAATGGGGAAATGCCATTTACCATGGAATCAGTACCGTTTTGTTTCTCCATGCTGTTATTACCAATTGAAATGGAACAAACAGCAATTATTGACGTTATAGAACCAATAAATAGTATTCCTGTGAGTCCAGAACAAAAATCTTCAAACCTGATATCAAGATTTAGAAGATTTATTTCTTTATTAGTTATATCTTTCATAGTAAATCATAATAATTATCTGCATATATATTTAACGATGTGAAAACTCCTTAAAACAATCAACCCGAAGTTATAATAAAGAAATATCCAGGGTCAAACCCTTGCAGATTCTTTTTTTAATGTTGATCACAGCGACCAAAATAATTTTGCCTGACATGACAGGAAATACAGGAAATACCCCCAAAGTTAAGGCAATTTAAGGAACAATGGATAAAATGTTAGTCATATGACGATTTTAAGACGTAACAATGTCAGTTTTATGTATTTATGCGAGTAGTTTAAAAAATTCATTTAAATACTAAGGAGAAAAATGACGGAATCGGAAATGCGAAACAAAGGTGAGGAAAAATTCATTCTTGGCAGAAATAGTCTTACACTGCTTTTCATGGATAGAAAAACAGATGTATAATATCATTACTCATTGTCGAAATTTACTACGGCAACTTTTATATGGGATAAATTTATGAATAAATTATGGAAATAGCCTGCGAGGAAATGAGAAGATACAGGTGCGAATCCTGTGGATGCGAGTATGAAGAGGAAGTTGAAGCAATACAGTGCGGCTGTGGCTTTGACTGATTATATTTTTTAGTTCAGCCTTCAGATTTGTATTACACTTTTTTATATAAAATTTGTAAAACAATATTAATGGAATAATGGAGTACCATTAAAATAATCCAAAGGCGTTTATGGAATGTGGAAAAATATATAATTTAAAACAACAATAAGGTGAAATGGAAAAACTGGAACTCCTGAAGCATGTTGAAAAAATAAGTGATGAAAAGGCACCGGCTAAACCAAAATTTTCAGTGGAATATATGGATACAACCATTAAACCGGAAGATGATTTTTACTCCTATGCATGCGGCAACTGGGACAGAATCAATGAAATACCCGATGACAAGGTGGAATGGGGGGCAACGAGCGAACTGATTGAATATAACAGATATGTTCTTGGAAAGATACTTGAGAGATGCGCCTTTGATGAAAAATTGCAGGAAGGAAGTGAAGAGAGGAAGATTGGAGATTTTTACATCTCTGCCATGAATACGGATTTAATCGAGAAATTGAAAATGAAGCCTGCTGAGGATGTTCTTAAAATCGTTTATGAATTGCAAAGTAAGGATAAACTAATGCAAGTCATTGCAAAAATGCATAAAATGGGGATGGAGGCAATGTTTTCCTATGAATCATATGGGGACATGAAAAAAAGTGACACATATGCATTCTACCTCACGCAGGGTGGCCTTTCCCTTCCAAGCAGTGAATATTACACACAGGATAACTTTGAGAATATAAGAAAGATGTTCAGGGAGCATATGAAAAAAATGTTCACTCTGGCCGGTGAGGAGGAGAAAAGAGCAGCAGAACTGTCCGAAAAGATATTTACAATGGAGATGGAAATGGCCAGATCAAGCTTCACACCGGTTGAACTGAGGGACCCTGAAAGGAACTACAATAAATTTATGATTTCCGAACTGAGTGAAAAATTCCCTGGGATTCAGATTACGACCTACCTGAAGGAGATGGGTGTAAGCAATACAGATTATGTAATTGTGGGCCAGCCCATTTTCTTCCATAATCTGGAAAAAATGATTGAAAAATATTCCATAGATGACTGGAAAATCTATCTGAAATGGAACGTCCTCATGGCATCTGCCCCCTTTCTCCACAGTGAGATGGAGGAGGAAAACTTCGACTTCTTCCACAGGAAACTGTTTGGCCAATCCCAGCCTGAGGCAAGATGGAAAAGGGCAGTCAGACTGATTGATTATGAAATGGGAGAAGCCCTTGGACAGATCTATGTAAGAGAACATTTTGATGAGAGATACAGGACAAAAATGAACGAAATGATCAACGACATCAGGGAGGTGTTCACGGAAAGACTCAAAAAACTCAGCTGGATGGGTGAGGAGACAAAAGCCAGGGCGCTTGAAAAATTCTCTAAATTCAGGGCAAAGGTTGGCTATCCATCGAAGTTCATCGATTATTCAACCCTTCAGATTTCGCCCGATGACTATCTTGGAAATGTTTTAAGATCCAATGTCTTTGAAAGTGAGAGAATGATTGAAAGAATTGGAAAGAAGGTTGACAGGGATCTCTGGGAAATGACACCCCCAACAGTAAATGCATACTTTTCGCCCACAGACAATGAAATTGTTTTTCCGGCAGGAATCCTTCAGCCTCCATTCTTTGATCCTGATCTTGATGATGCCGTTAACTATGGGGCAACGGGAGGGACCATCGCCCATGAAATAACCCATGGATTTGATGATGAGGGGAGAAGATTCGATGCAGATGGAAACCTGAAAGAATGGTGGACTGAAGAGGATGAGGAGGAGTTCAACCGAAAAGCAAAGGAAGTTTCCAAACTTTACAGTGAACAGGAAGTTTTGCCTGGACTGTATATAAATGGTGATCTCACATTGGGCGAAAATATTGCCGATCTGGGAGGGGTGAGCATTGCTTTTGAGGCCCTTGAAAGGAGACTTGAGAGAAACCCTGAAATGAGGAAACCCATAGACGGGTTTACACCGGAACAGAGGTTCTTCATAGGATGGGCCCAGAGCTGGAGAGAAAAGGACAGGGAAGAGTTTCTCAGATGGTTAGTTTCAAGCAACCCCCATTCCCCATCAAGAATAAGGGCTTCCGTGCCTGCCGTTGCCAATGAAAATTTTGATAGAATCTTTAAAATTTCCGGAACCCATATAAATAAAATAAGGAAAGTCGGTCTGTGGTAATTAACCACCAACAATTTTTTAAAAGTTAATTCAAAATATTTATGCCAAATCAAAATGACTGGAAATGAATCAGGATGACCTTGTGGAATTTATAGTGGAATCAAAGAGAAACAGTTATGCTGGGGGAAGCAGAGAAGAAAAGCCACAGATTCGAGGTTCCAGGGAATACTCCTCAAAAAAAGGTTCCCTTTCCTACAGGGACATATGGTTTGGAAATAGAACCTTTTCAGGAATAGAGACGGTCTTTGAAAATGAACGGGCAGTCTGGGGAATGGTATATTCGGGGGGATTGCTTGACGAAGATGGCAGGGAAGACAGAGTTTATGCCTTTCTCAAAAAATGCCTCTATCTCGTAGATAGGGAGGCGCCATACAGGGGGCCCAAAATGTTCACAGACGGCACATTTACTTATACAAATGAATTTTCCGGTGAGTTTGAATATTTCATGGGCTATGAAAACATAAGTGAAAATGATTATGTTATTTACGAACTCCACTATTCAGGAGGTTCAATTATTTATTGAACATAGAAAAGGCCTGAATATACGGAAATATTTCTGTCAATAAACAGTGGCCATAACAGCAGACAGATATTCCTGGAAATGTTAATATTTAAAAGGGTTTCATGTAATTCTTATTAAAAATTTTTAAACCGAAGAAAGGTATTAATTTAAGGAAATCCCATACCTGAATATGAATGACGCAATTTTGAGGAAGTTAAGGGAAACCATAAGAAATTACGCAGAGATGAATGAAGATCTGAAACTTGAAATAGAAAATTTAACATCCATGGTTACGACGAACAGGAGAATTCTGGAAGAGGAGAAAAAGGATTATGAGTCAAGTGTTGAAATTATAGACTACCTGGAAGAGATGAAATACTGATGGATCTTGATAACATAAGAAGAATCTGCCCTCTCACGGTAGATGAAGTTAAGGAGATAGAGAATAACTTTGAGGAATACAGGGAAACCATAGAGGAGCTTGAATCGGAATATTCAAACTATGTGGAAAATCTGAGGGATAAAACATTCATTCAGGGAAAGATTGCATCCATAAACTATTCGTCCTATGAAGAATACATGAAAATTCACGCCAACGTCATAAAGATTTCAGCCCTCCTTTCAGACCTTCAAATGATGGGCAGGCTTGAGAAAGAGAAGGTCAACAGGAAAATCAAGAATCTGTTAAACAAATATCTGATTTTAAAGGGTTTTCATTGAATTCTTTGAAAATATTTTCAAACGCCCAGAAGATAGAGGGCGTTTTCAACATAGGATATTTTCATAAAATAGTTCCACACAAAACCATTGATATAATTCTGGGTCATTAGAACTTCAATGCCAACATCTATTCCTATATATACAGGGGAAAACCAGTTATCCTCAATATTAAATGCATCAACAAAACCATATGCCCCAAAGGTCTGGTTTTTCATATCCCACATTTTTATTATGGCCAATTTTGACTGGTTAGGCACAAAGGGGAGTGCCCCGATCATGGCATATGGAGCAACCGTCCCGTCTGTACCTCCATTAATTGCACCGTATGCCCTGTATCCGTTGGGTCCATTGCTTGCTGAAATACCCCAGAAGCCCTGGTCAAATGTCTCGTACTCCGTGTTGGCCTGAGCAAAGGATATATCGTAAAGAATTGCTTTTCTTGAGTTGTTCCATAAGTTGCCAACGTAATTGAAGCTTAGATTTTTGAAATCTATATATGCCTGAGCATAAAGATAGGTGAACATGCTTTCATCTGAGGACGCCCAGTGTTTCAAAGGCCCCTGCCCATTCGTCCTCCATGTGGAAATCCAGGCTGACCAGTCTGAAACAGGAATTGGGTGGGTTGGCGAGCCCAGTGCAAGGATATACATCAGGAGTGCTTCACTGTAATCTGTCCAGTAATAGTGGGAGAAACCTGATTGTGGATAGTAACACATATTGAGAAGAGTGGTGTTGTTCGTCATCCACTGCCAGTTGATTCTTTCATAAAGCCTGTCCGCAAGCATCTGCAGGGAAGTGTTCTGGAAAAACTGTCCTGCAAACAATGCTCCGGATATGAAAAGAGTTGTATCTATGGAGGAAAAGCCACTGTTATAGGCTGGGGAACCATTATACATATTTATAAAGTGATAGTAAAAACCATGCATATTCGTGGTGTTGTTGAAATAATTTAGAGCTGTCCATATTCTATCATAAACCTCATTTTTTGTAAAGAGGCCATTTTCATATCCTATTATGAGTGACGTGAAGCCAAAGCCAACTGCCGATATGGATGATGGAGAACTGGCCTGGGAATGATCCCTTATGAGTCCGTTAACCGGATTGGCACAGTCCCAGAAATATTCTGTGGCATTATCTTCATTCATTCTGATGATCCTGTCAACCGTCTGAGAGATGCCGCTGACAGGAGTAGTTTTTTGTGTAACGGCTGGAGGGATATAAAGTGTTGAGGCGATCAATGCAAAAAGGCCAATGAAAAGAAAAATGTAACTCAGCCATGTCAGTTTTTTCATTTCTTATTCATATTTTAAAACCTTAAAAATTTTTTCTCTGATTTGAGACTACACCCGGTGGTAAGCTTAAAGTTCCGTTGAATAACATTGATTCAAATGGCTATTTTATTGAAATGTTAAGTTCAGGGAACCGGCATAGTTCTGTGAAGGCATTGTAACACAAACAGGAATTGAATAATCACCGTTTCCATCTATGTTTACCTGCGATGTTAATCTTGCAGTGAAAGGGCTGCCTGCATGAACCTGGGTTATGGCGAAGTGGGCGTTGTTTGTTATCTTAATATGGACATCTATAAGTACACTGGATGACCCTGAGTAGGTAAACTTTCCATAGGGAGAGGAAAAGGAAGGCTCCTGTGAATTACTGAATTTTACATTGATCTGCTGCACATTCACAGTCTGGCCACCCACACCATTAAGTGCCACTATGAGAATAAATGTGATGAAAGTTACAAGCATAACTCCGGCAAAGGTCCTCCTGCCCAAACCCTGCTTTATCCATGGCCTTTCTATTTCCAGAGGTACCATATTGTTGATTATTGCTTATTTCCATATAAACATATAATTCCTTTTTACTCTTCATATTTCTGGAAATTTTTCATTCTTACCTTAAGTGGAACATTTGGTAATGAAAAAACATTACAGGTAATAATTTAAACTGTCTTGAAGAGGTATTTCATCATTTTATACTAATATTTTATGATAGTATAAACTACAGAAATATTTTGATTATAAAATAATACTAAATCAAAATGGCAGTATTTGGGGAAGGGATAGATATTTATCATGATGAAATGGAGAAGTTTATGCAAAACGCACAGGAAATGATACATACTGCATCCATACTCAATGGAAAGGGGTTTCTTCCCGCTACAGGTGGAAACATAAGCACTGTTCTTCGAGACGAACCCTTTCTTCTCCAGATAAGCTGCAGTGGGGTGGATAAGGGTAACCTCAATGTTGCCAGCTTCATTAATGTTGATGCCAGTGGGAAGGCGGTTTCAGGAAATCTGAAGCCTTCCGCAGAAACCCTTCTTCACATATCCATAATTAAGAAATACAGGGCCTTCTCTGTAATACATACACACTCAGTGTTCGGTACAGTACTCTCTGAAATATATGCAGAAAAGGGTTATATTTCCATTGAAGGGTATGAAATGCTTAAGGCCCTCTCTGGAAACAGCACACATCTTATGGAGGAGAAAATTCCAGTTTTTAACAATTCGCAAAATATGGAGAGGCTTTCTGGAGATGTTATTAAGGGCCTTGAAAAATTCAGCAATGTCCATGGATTTCTCCTCAGCGGACATGGACTCTATACCTGGGGAAAAACAGTAGATGAGGCCAGGAGACATGCGGAAGCCCTGGAATTTCTTTTTGAGGTAAAATACAGAACCTTACTATTAAAGACCGCAAATATAAGGTAGGTGTTGAAATGGCAATAATAAATATTGAAAAAAGTGGAATAAAAATAGATGATCCTGAGAGATGCAAGAAGTTTCTGGCAGAAAATGGAATAACATATGAAAGATGGGATACGGGGAAAATTGAAAATAATGAAATAGATCAGGAGAGAATTCTGGATTCATTCAGGGAAGAGATTGAAAAATTAAAAAAAATTGGAGGATATACAACTGCCGATGTTATCAATATGAATCCTTCCACTCCTGGTCTTGAAGAGATGCTTGCCAAATTCAGGAAGGAACATACACACAGCGAAGATGAGGTCAGATTTACCCTTGAGGGCAGGGGAATATTTTTCATCCATCCAGAAAGAGGGGATGTATTTTCCATTGAGGTTGAAAGAGGAGACCTCATAAGTGTGCCTGCAGGGACAAGGCACTGGTTTGACCTTTGCGGTGAGAGGCGAATAGTTGCCATAAGACTCTTTCAGAATAAGGCTGGATGGATCCCCAATTACACTAATTCTGGGGAGGACAGAAACTTTATTCCTGTATGCTTTGGACCATCATTCATAAGACATAATGAACATTAACCTGATGAAGTGTTAAAATGGAAATTGAGGCCATCATACTTGACATAGAAGGTACAACAGTTCCCTTTGAATTCGTCCATTCAGACATGTTCCGGTACGTAAAGGATCATGTTGAGCATTTTTTAAATGAGAACCATGATCCATATGTTGCCAGTTTAATGGATAAAATAATTGATGAATATGTAAGTACAGGAAATTTTCTTAAGAATAGAGATCCCGCAGGAAATAAAAGTATGGAATACATGGGCGAGGTTATTTGCAAACTTGTTGATAAAGATAGTAAGTTTGGGCCTTTCAAGGAATTGGAAGGTATGATCTGGAAGAAAGGGTTTGAAAACGGAACCCTGCTGGCTAAGGTTTACAAAGATGCCTGTGAAAAAATGATCCAGTGGAATGAAAAGGGAAAGGATATTTTAATATATTCATCTGGAAGTATTCAATCTCAAAAGCTTCTATTTTCCCACACTGAATGGGGTGATCTTACCCCATATATCAGTGGATTCTTTGACACCTCTATTGGAAATAAGAAAAACCCCCATAGTTACGGCAAAATATTAGATGCTACAGGAAAAAAAGGGGAAAATGTATTGTTTCTCTCCGATGTTGAAGAGGAACTTATGGCTGCACACCAATCAAATATTAACGTGATTCTTGTTAATAGGGATGGCAATGATTGCAAAAATTCCGGAAATTTCAAAATTATAAACAGTTTCAATGAACTTGATGGATTGTATGATAACTAGTAAGTTCCCAGAAATATTCCAGATATAATATTCTGAAATTATTTCTGTGTTTTTTGAAACTGATATGGAAGATCCCATTTTGCCCTGTAAATCATAATTGTGAGTTTATAAACGAAAAAAATAGTTTTCAATATTTATAAAATAATATGCAATCCTGTATTATGAGAGCGACAGATTTTGAAGACAGGATAAAAGTTGGGAACGAAGAATATGTTTATACTTCCCTGAAGAAAATTTCAGAGTTGAATAAGAATATGGAAAAAATGCCCCTATCCATTAGAATCATGATTGAGAGTTTGGCAAGGAACCTTGATGGAGAAACTGTGAGGGAGGATGATCTCAAGAATCTTCTAAACTGGACATCAAATATGGAAAATGATTTTGAAGTACCGCTCACAGTGTCAAGAGTCCTGATGCAGGATTTTACAGGTGTGCCTGCAATTGTTGATCTTGCATCCATGAGAGATGTATTCAAAAAAATGGGAAGGGATCCGGAAGAGATTGAGCCAAGAGTTCCTGTGGATCTTGTGATAGATCATTCAGTGCAGGTTGATTATTATGGAACAACTGATTCACTTAAACTTAACTCCGAGAAGGAGTTTCAAAGAAATGCGGAAAGATACAGATTCCTGAAATGGGCACAGGAATCCATGAAGAATCTGAGAATTGTCCCGCCATCAACAGGGATAGTACATCAGGTTAATCTTGAGTATCTGGCCACGGTTGTCCATACAGCAAAAAAGGATGGAAAGAACCACGCCTATTTTGATTCCCTTGTGGGAACAGATTCCCATACAACAATGATAAACGGCCTTGGAGTTCTTGGATGGGGTGTTGGAGGCATTGAGGCAGAGGCAGCCTGTAACATTCCAGGTGCCAAAGGTAGTGGGTGTGAACATTCATGGAAAACCGAAGGAAGGTGTGACTGCCACAGATATGGTTCTCACACTAACAGAGTTATTGAGAAAGAGCAATGTTGTGGGCAAGTTTGTTGAATTTTTTGGCGATGGCGTATCAGAACTTTCCCTGACGGACAGGGCAACCCTGTCCAATATGTGCCCTGAGTATGGGGCCACATGTGCCCTATTCCCTGTAGATGAGGAGACCCTGAATTATCTCAGGCTCACCGGCAGATCAGAGGAACATGTAAATCTTGTGAAGGAATATTTCCAGAAGCAGGGCATGTTTGGCATACCCAAAGGCCTTGACTACAGTGAACTTATTGATTTTGACCTTTCATCCATTGAGCCCACGGTTGCAGGGCCTAAGCTTCCTCAGCAGAAGGTTGCACTGAGGGATTCAGGAAAGAGCTTCCTCAAATTCATGGAGGAAAACGGCGAAAAATTCCAGGAGGGCAGGAATTCACCTGTGCAAGTATCGCTTAAGTCCTCTGTCATAAAACTTGATGGAAAGGAGGAAACCATAAGGGATGGTGATGTGGTGATTGCTGCAATCACCAGCTGTACCAATACATCCAACCCCAAGGTTATGGTTGGAGCAGGACTGCTTGCAAAGAAGGCAGTTGAACTTGGCCTGAAAATCAACCCGAAGGTAAAGACAAGCCTTGCACCTGGTTCGAGGGTTGTTTCCCAATATCTTGAGGACAGCGGATTGCAGGAATATCTGGACAAACTTGGTTTTGATCTTGTAGGTTTCGGATGCACAACCTGCATTGGAAATTCCGGGCCACTTAAAAGTGAG
>JAGDXN010000088.1:24016-34702 GCA_023256455.1 Cuniculiplasma sp. | reverse complement strand
GTGAGATTGAGAATGCCATTGTGGAAAACAATCTTTACACCGTTGCAGTGCTCTCAGGAAACAGGAACTTTGAGGCCAGAATTCACAGAAATGTGAAAGCTAACTACCTGATGTCACCACCCCTTGTGGTGGCATTTGCCATTGCAGGCAGGATAGATCTGGATATGGAAAGGGATCCCATAGGAGTGTCAAAGGATGGAAAGAAGGTTTTCCTCAAGGATATATGGCCTTCAAATGAGGAGATCGAAGGTGTCATATCAAAATACATAAAGAAAGACCTCTACGTGAAAAACTATTCAGATTTAAACAGATTCAGCCAGCTATGGAATGAGTTGAAGGTACCTGGAGGAAGCCTGTACCAGTGGGATGAAAAGAGCACATACATAAGGAATCCTCCATTCTTTGATGCCTTTACAGAAAAGGTGCCCCAATACAACAACCACATGAAGGACTTGGGAATTCTGGCCGTATTTGGAGATTCAGTTACAACAGACCATATTTCCCCTGCAGGAACCATATCTAAATCAAGCCCTGCAGGTAAGTATCTCCTTGATCATGGGGTTAAGCCTGAAGATTTCAATTCCTTCGGTTCAAGAAGAGGAAATCATGAGGTAATGATGAGAGGCACCTTTGGTAACAACAGAATTAAGAATCTGCTTGTTCAGGAAGAGGGCCCATACACTCTTAAGGAGAAGAATGGAGAGAAGAAATGGATATTTGATGTTGCCATGGAAAATTCCAAAAAGTCAGGGTCTGTTGTTATTGCTGGGAAGGAATATGGTACAGGATCCTCAAGAGACTGGGCTGCAAAGGGACCCTATCTTCTGGGAGTAAAGGCCATAATTGCAAGGAGCTATGAAAGAATACACAGAAGCAATCTCATTGGAATGGGTGTTTTGCCACTCCAGTTCAAGGATGGAGAGGATTTCAAATCAATCCATATGGATCCCTTCAGCCCCATTGAAATAACCCTGCCTGAAAAACTCAAACCACAGTCTGAGGCAGAGATATCCTTCAAAAAGGAAGATGGTACTGCAGGAAAGGCAAAGGTAACTGTGAGGCTCGATACCCCTGTGGAAGTGTCCTATTACCTGAACGGAGGAATTCTTCAGTACGTAATGAGGAGGATGAAAAATTAAAACCTATGAATGAAGAGGATGTGCTGAAAGATATGCTTGAGGATATAAATAACATAAAAATCCTCAGGCATATGGAAATTGCAAAGGTAGATTATGCAAAAAATATAATGAGATATACAGAAATAGACAAACTTGTAGTTGCAGAGTATTTAAAAAAACTGGAGAGCCTTGGCCTTCTGGAAATATATGGAAATACATCAATTAAAAGAACCTCTGCAAAACTGAAGAAAAGCGCCGAGGTCCACAAACACCACACATATTACCAAATAACAAGAAAGGGTGAGATCCTGCTAAAAATGGTAGACTGCAGGGCATACCTTAAAATTTTGGGTGAAAACTGCCTTGAGAGACTCTATATAAGGTTAAATAAACCGGTGAATCTGGAAGAAAGTGACGAAAGGATACTTCAAATGGGTTTGATTGGACGACATGGTGAACTCACAGAAATGGGAAAAAACACCATAAAGTTTGCAAAAAAGAGAGGATTCAATCCATCATAACAACATATTTTGTATTCTATTTTATGAGCTGGCCACTGGCAATCTTCCACATGTAAAGATCAAGTATGCCTGGCTCAATGCCATACTCCTCTGCCTTTTTTCTGATTATCTTTTCATATTCATAATACTTTCTTCTTGTCAGTGGCTTTCCAGACTTTGCCATTGCGGGATCAAGCAATCTAACAATGTGTATATCCAGAATGGCAAAATCGAATACACCACAATTCCTTAGAAAATGGGATGCCTCCTTATAGCCTATGCCCTTACAGTGCTCAACAAGAAACTCCCGTGCAGACCAGCTGTCGGGATGGTTTAGCAAAACCGGGAGTTCGTCAATGATCCACCTGTTGCTCACAATATATTCTGATCTTGTGTTGTAAAACCTGTATTTTGCGTTCTTAAGTGAATTGCGCAGATCCTCCCTTTCATATTTTATAAATGGTTCCAGACCCAGACTTTCCTGCATCTTCACTCCAAGCACCGCAGAGGTGTTTGCTGTAAGTATGCAGAAGCACAGCTCAAAGAATATGTTTTCAGCAGATTCGTTCTTGAAACGTCTGAACTCCCTTTCCTTTTTCTCTACCTCTCTGCTGAAATCTGAATTTATGAGATTTTCAACCCTCAACCAGAGGTCTGAGCCATAATCAGCTTCCATGCTGAAGGCCCTATGGAAAAAACTTTAATAAATAAGCAGTATGGTGTAAATGTGATAATCTATTCAGAACCTGATTCAGGAAAGGAACCATTGCTGGAATTCATAAGAAACACCCAGAAAGAGCTGCATATCAATTCCTATCTTATAGACGACCCCGATATTATGACTGCCATATCCAATGTTGTCTCAAGGAAAATACCTGTGAGGATAATTATTGATGGCCATCCCTATGATGGTTCTGGAAGTGAAAGCCTGGAAAACCTCAGAAGGACAGGTGCACAGGTAAACATTGCACCCGAAAGGTTTGAAGGGGAGAATGTGTTTGATCATGCCAAATATATGCTGAACGAGAAGGAATACATAGTTGGAACAATGAATCTTACCGATGCGGCTTTCAAGAAAAACAGGGAATATTTTGTGAGGGGAGATGAAAGAAAGATTCACAAATCTTTGATGAACATATTTAATTCTGACTGGGAAGGGAAGAGAGCAGGTGATCATGACAGGAAATACCTCATAGTTTCCCCGGATTCCCAGAACAGAATTTTTGACCTTTTAAGGGCAAGCAAGAAACTATTTATAGAAACGGAGGAGATTGGTGATGATAAGATACTTCTTGAAATTCTTTCATCAAAGGGGAAAAAATTGAAAATGATACTCCCCTCAAGCCTTTCCGAAAATGATGTGAAAAATGGAGAGGAACTTGAAAAAAGAGGAGTACAGATACGAATTATGGATGCAAATATAAGGTATATGCACGCAAAGATGATACATAATAAGAAGATTGCATTCATCGGGTCCCAGAACTTTACCTCCACAAGTTTAATGAAAAACAGGGAAGTTGGACTGATTGTGAAAAAGGGAAAGGACAAAAAGGTATTCATGGAAAAGTTTAACGAAGACTGGAAAAATTCCACAGAGTTTAAAAAGTGGAACAGGACGAAGAAATAATCCAAACTATTTTTCAACCCATTTTCCAATCTTTACCAGATAATAATCATAACATTTTATTCCTGATTCAATTTTATGAAAATATAATAAATTACAGCATTATGGGTGAAAATTAAATAATATTATTTGCATAGTTAATTCATGAAGGAACTTTATGAAAAATTTCCCAATATTGATCTGAATGGGTTTAAACTGCCTGAATATTATAACTGGTCAGCTGACTGGATTGATTAT
Organism: Cuniculiplasma sp.; assembly: GCA_023256455.1. Lineage (GTDB taxonomy): Archaea > Thermoplasmatota > Thermoplasmata > Thermoplasmatales > Thermoplasmataceae > Cuniculiplasma. The sequence continues at coordinate 31,223 of JAGDXN010000088.1, read as the reverse complement.
CTTGCAGAAAAGGAGGGTGACAGGAAAGCCCTGATCTTTTATTATAATGGAAAAAGGAGGGATTTCTCATTCAGGGAAATATCCGATCTTTCCAGAAGACTGGCCTTTCATATGAAGGAATCCGGGATAAATAAGGGCGACGGGATCATGATAATGCTGGGCAATGTTCCCATGATGTGGATTTCCGTTGTGGCCCTAATCAGAATAGGAGCATTAATTGTTCCGACTGCAACCTCCATGACGGAGGATGATATTAAATATAGAACAGAAAAGGCATCTGTTTCAGGTGTAATAACAGATGATCTGAATTACAGGAAATTTGAAAAGGTACAGGGAAGTATGAAACTGAGAATATGCGGATGGGGGAAGGCACCCGGATGGTCAAACATAAATGAGGATAACCTCAGGGATTTTGAAATGCTTGAAACCTATGAAAAAACAAGATCCGATGATCCTGCAATCCTTTATTTTACAAGCGGTACAACGGGATACCCCAAAATGGCGCTGCACACCCATTCCAGTTACCCCATAGGTCACTACAGCACAGCCATGTGGATCGGAATGGATAAGGGCGGAATCCACTGGAATATAAGCTCTCCGGGATGGGCAAAACATGCGTGGAGCTCAATCTTTGCACCCTGGGATGTGGGGGCAGCAACAGTTGCATTCCATTATGAGGGCAGATTTGACCCGGAAGAGCATCTCAAACTTGTGGATGAACTTGGAATATCATCCATGTGCGCATCGCCCACCATATGGAGAATGTTCATAATCCAGGACCTTTCGAAATACAGTTTTAAAACCCTTAAAAGTGCAGTGAGCGCTGGAGAACCCCTAAATCCTGAAATAATAGAAAGATTCAGGGAAAAGACCGGAGTGACCATAAGGGATGGTTACGGACAGACGGAAACTGTGCTCATGGTCGGAAATTTTCCAGGCACGCAGATCAGGCCAGGTTCAATGGGTAAACCATCTCCCTTTTTCAGGGTAAGGATTGTCGACGATGATGGAAATCCCCTCAAGGATAATGAAGAGGGAAACCTTGCTGTAGAGACTGAACCTCAAAGGCCCATACCCCTGATGGTTGGATATATGAATGACAGCGAAAAGAACGGAGAAGTGTTCAGAAAGGGTCTATACTTTACAGGTGACAGGGCTATGAGGGATAGTGACGGATATTTCTGGTATGTTGGAAGGACCGATGATGTCATCAAGAGTTCTGGATACAGAATAGGCCCCTTTGAGGTGGAAAGCGCCATCATGGAACATGGTTCTGTTGTGGAATCCGCAGCGGTTGCATCCCCTGATCCCGTAAGAGGTGCTGTTGTCAAATGCTTTATTGTTCTGAAGAAAGGGTTTGAGCCATCCCAGAACCTTGCAGATGAAATTAGCAGATTCGTGGCTGAAAAGACAGGTCCATACAAACATCCCAGAAAAATACAGTTTGTGGATTCCCTTGACAGTGTTAAAACAATTTCAGGTAAGATAAGGAGGAAGGAATTGAGGGAGATGGAGTATGGAAAGAGAGAAAATAACCTTGGAGGTGTGGAATTTACAACAAGACCCCTGAGAGAAATAAGGGAGGAGGATGAGGAAGATGAGGAGTGATGATAGATAATAACACACTTTCCCACTTTATTTAAAATAATGAAAAATCATGTTTATTCAATAATCACTGATTCCTTTTACTAAATATAAATATTTAACTCAATAGAGGGAAATTTAATTAAGAAGATGTGATACTCACCGGATTCAAATGAGCGTCCTCAAAAGAAATGTTTTAATAAAGGCTCTCCAGAATGTTTATGGGAGCAAGGGGGTAAGCAAGGCAGATGTCATAGAACTTGGCGATTTTCTTCTGGCGTTCTTTGGATATGAAGACTATGTGCTTGACAACGTTCTCTCTTCACCCGAGAGAGATGCTTTTTACGATCTTGAGGAGAATGGATTTCTGAAAACACAGAGGGAAGAGATAACCCTTCCAAAGGGAAAGGTTTGGAGAGTTAACCAGTGGAAACTCAGGAAAAACAAGATAGATGAGTTTTCAAAAAATGTGAAAGAGGAAGAAGAGATAGAGAAAAAATATGAAGAAATATTCAGAATGATGGAAAATCAGGAAACTGCTCAGTAAATTGCCCTTAGAAATTCACTTATCCCCACAATTACAAATACTGAAGAAAGAAACATGTATATTATTCTGGGATTCAGTTCATTTGCCTTTCTGCCAAAGAAATATCCTGAAATCAATGCAATGGAGCCTATTATGATTCCAGCCTCCAGATCTATTACGCCTGAGATTGCATAGGCGGCTGTACCGCTGCTTGCCGAGAGGAACATGGCAAGAGTTGCAGTTCCAACCATCTTTTTCACGTCCATGCCTTTGAAAAGGATCATCATTACTGCAATGAACATTATTCCACCGCTTGCACCAAGAGTTCCCGTAATTATGCCCACAAGAATGGAGAGAATGGCTGCAAATATGTACCATACTGAACTTCTCTTTGAATTGTCTGATTGTTCCTTTGGTATGGCTTTCCTGTTTCTTGACCTGTATGCCCGATAGGCCATTAAAAGAGTGAAAATGGCAAAGAATATCTCAAGGGGCCTTTCAGGTATGGAGAGGGCAATAAATGAACCTATCTGTGCACCTATAATTGCCCCTGTGCCCAGGCTGAGTCCTAAGGGAATGGCAACGTTTCCCTTTCTGAAATAGGCATATGTCACTGATATGGTTGTTATTACATCAACGAGAAGGCTGGTGCCCACAGATTGCTGAAAGGTATGGCCCATGAAGGAAAGGGCAGGAACAACAATGACAACCCCACTGCTGCCCGTTATTCCTGTAAGTATTCCTGTTATGATTCCAATCAGGGCATAAATTAAAATTTCCATGACCTGTGATTAAAACATATTAGTTGTATTTTTTCCATACAATGTAAACATTCTGTACATTTTGGTCATTTGTAAAAGACGGTCCTGTTTTTTGAAAATTTGGCATAAATCAGTATAAGGCTTATCATTGAAACAACCGATAGAACAATAAATGCCGCTTTGTAGCTTATGAGGGTGGAAACGTAGCCAAACAGGGGCGGTACTGCCAGGAAGAGTATGTTATTGTATGATGTAAAGTAGGAATTTGCAGCGTTAAGTCTTTCTCTGGGCGTCCCCCTTGAGATGAGAATTGTCGCAATTGGAAAAATGCCTCCATGGGGTATGCCCATTATGGCGATTATGGCAAAATACACATATATATTATTTACAAAGCCTATGACAAGGAATGCAATAACCGTAATGAGAATGAATACGGTCAAAGGAATTCTCAGATGTTTGAACGGCCTTATCTGCATGTATATTCTTGTGAGAAGGGATGCAGCAAAGAAGAATATGAACACATAGTAGGCAAAGGATGAACTCACATGGAATGTTTCCTTTGTGTATATATCCATGAATACAGTAAAGGCTGCAAAGGGAACATTATATGCAGTTATGGAAAGTATGGCGGCAAGGAAGCCGGGTGTGTTTATGGCACCCTTTACATCCTTCTTTTCAACTATATTGGGCGCCTTGATGAAAAGGGAAATTATTGAGCCTGCTACCATGACAGGCAAAAATTCAAGAAAAACATTTTCATAGCCTATTTTTGGCAGGGAGAATCTTTCAATTATTGGTCCTATGAGAAGAGACAGGGAAAGGGCCATGGAATAGGCGGCCAGACCCCTTTCTCTTGAAACCCCTTCCACATTGGCAGATATGGATGTAAGAAGATTTGTGAAAAGAAAACCTGTGAAAAATCCAAAAACTGCAAGAAAGGACCAGAAAAGGAATATGTTTTGAAAATAGAGACCAACAAGGGAAAGGGATGAAAGAATCATTGAAATAATGAATATTTTCTTCTTACCCTGCCCCTGCAATTTTGGATTGACAAAAGCTGTGGAAAAAAGCGTGAAAAGGTATATGATTGTACCTGTTAAGCCAACCTCATAGCCACTTAGACCATATACATATCTTGCAAGAAGAGGTGCCGTGGTATTAACCATATTGTTTGTCATTCTTATTATAAATGCCAGAACCACGGCAACAAGAATTATCTTAAACTCTTCTCTGGATCTCTCCATTATTTACCCATCATTCTTTTTAGAACTGATAATGCCACTATGGACACGCCTGTTAAAATTGCCCCATATACAGGACTGTCGTAAAGAAGATGTTCTACGGGTTTCTTATACGGATCGTACCTGTCAACGTGTATTTCATAGTGATCCCTGAACTCCACAACATGTATGCCCCTGGTTGAGCCCTCTATGGATGCTCTCCAATCTGACATCTGTCCTCTCAGTTCACCCACAGACCTCTTAAAAAGGCCTGAATCGCCCGGTGGTGGAATCTCATCACCTTCTCTATCGACCTTATTTATAATAACTTTCCCTGAAATGAGAGCCTTTGATATCTGCTCTTTCCAAAAAACCCGGGGGTCTTTTATCATGATTATCACCAATTGCATTCAAAGACATAACTATTATTGGTTAAAAATTAGAAAACCCGTTTATGACAGCAGGTTTTTAAGTGCATCACCGATCTTTTCATATTTTAATTCATAACCCAGTTCCTCCATCCTTTCGCTTTTAATTAACTGACTCTGAAGTACAAGATCAGAGGCTTTTCCAAACATTCCCCTTATGATAAACTTTGGTATGGGAAGCCTTGATCCCTTACCCATTGCCTTTCCTATCTGGGCTGAAAATTCCTTCGATGAAAGATTCCCATCCACGCAATTTATGGGTCCGTGGAACTTTTCGTTCTCCATCCCTATTTCATCCTCTATGTGAACCCATGGGAATATCTGATCTCCTGGAGAAACGTATCCTCCCAGGCCCTTCTTAAAATAGGGTACAAGAACTTTAAGTGCACCCTCATTTTTCATCAGCACCAGAGTTGTTCTTATAAGCACTGTTCTTACTCCAATCTTTTCAGCCTCCATGGCAGCCTGTTCCCAGGAACTCACAAGGTCTCCCCAGAAATCCTTCCCCGGAGGTGATTTTTCAGTTGCGGCAACCTTGCTGTCATATCCGTAATATCCTGCCGCTGAAGCGTTTATGAGAACCTTTGGCTTGTTTTCTGTATTTTTAATTGCCTCCACAACATATCTTGTACCGTCGACCCTGCTGGAAACTATCTCCTTTTCGTAATCCCCTTTCCATTTTGTTAAAAGGGGTGCACCTGTCATATTAATAATAGCAAATGCCCCTTCAGCTACGGATGCCAGCTCATCTGGCCTGTTTATATCCCACTTTATGCAGGATTTCAGCCCCTTGACCTTTTCCATTGCCCTGTCTGTATCTCTTGCAACACCGTAAACGTCATATCCTTTCTTTATTAACTCCTGGGAAAGCAAGGAACCAATGGCTCCCGTTACTCCGGCGACAATAACTTTTTTTGAATCCATAAGGTATAATGAGATATTGCCTTATTATATTTTATTAAAAATTTTATGTCATTCCATACAAAGTATAATTTTTTTTACTTTTTCCTTTATTTAACATATTCGGATAAGGGTAATATGTGTGCAAAAAAGGTTGATTTGAGAGTATTTGGAATGAGTTGCGAGGATTGCAAGTTTACAATTGAAAAAAATTTGAAGGAAAACCCTGCAGTAATAAGGGTTGATATCAGGTATCCCGAAGGCACAGGAGAAGTTGTCATAGACGATTCAAAAATTCAACCTTCTGAAATACCCAAAATGCCCATATTTTCAGGAAAAAGCCATTACAGGGCTCAGGTAAGGGATACAAATGAAGTATGATCTGGCCATAATAGGTTGGGGTGCTGCCGGGTTTGCATCTGCCATAAGGGCCTCTGAGCTTACCTTTAAAAGCGCCAGAATTGCCTTAATAGGCAGGGGTCCTGTTGGGGGCACATGCGTTAATGTTGGGTGCGTCCCTTCAAAGATTCTTCTTTCCATCGCAGACCAGTTACATGGTATGAAGAAACCTGAAAATAAATTGATTCACGGTGTTTATCCTGAGATTGAAAAGGAAAATATATTTTCATACATAAGAGAAATTATAAAAAATGAACAGAAGAGCAAGTATTCAGATGTTCTCAAAAATTATGAGAATATAGACGTATTCCAGGGAGATGCAAGATTCCTTTCAGGGAACGAGATCGATGTATCCGGCACAGGAATTGAATTTTACAATTCCATCATTAGCACAGGTTCAAGACCACATGTTCCTGAAAACATAAAAATTGGTGGAAATGTGGTCACAAGCGATACAATCTGGGACCTTAATGACATACCGGAAAGTGTAGTGATCTGGGGTTCAGGCTCAATCTCGGTGGAGATTGGCCAGGCTCTTTCAAGGCTTGGATGTGCCGTAACAATCGTTGCAAGGTCTGATCGCATATTGAAGAAAGCTTCCCCGGATTTTTCCAAAATTATGGAAGATATTCTAATTAAAGATGGAATAAGAATCTTAAAAAACAGTTCTGTGGAAAAATATGAAGAAAGGGACGGGATGATCAAAATCAATCTTCATGATGGGACTGAAATAAGGGCAGAAAAATTACTGGTTGCCACAGGAAGGATTCCAAACATTTCAGATCTGGGACTTGAAAATGCAGGTGTTTTGTATAAAAAAGATGGAATCTTTGTGGACAGCCAGCTGAGGACATCAAACCCAAGGATCTATGCTGCAGGAGATTGCGTTTATGGGAGTCCCCAGCTCGAAACGGCTTCAGCGTCCATGGGCTCCATTGCTGCAAATAACATTTACGGTGATGAGATTAAGGAATATGTGAGAGAAAGATACCCACTGGCAGTATTCACAGACCCTGCCTATGTTTTTTGTGGAAAAAGAACAGAAGATAGGGTAGAAACAGCCATTTCCAATGTGAGCAAGAGCAGGATTGTGGGAAGAACGGAAGGAAAGATATCCATTTATCTGGACAGAGATGAAAGGGTCAAAGGAATGGAGGTAATTGCATACCACGCGGAGGAATTTTCTGGAGAAATATCATTCATAACCAATGAAGGGAAAAAACTGCAGGATATAATCGATATGCCCCACGTGTTTCCAACCTTTTCTGAATCTATTAAAATCTGTGCGCAGTCAAGATACAGGGATCCTTCCATGGGATCGTGCTGCGTGGAATAAATTTAAAATCCATAATTAAAATATTTTACCACCTTATGCAGAGGCGGTTCACG
>JAGDXN010000088.1:14187-24006 GCA_023256455.1 Cuniculiplasma sp. | reverse complement strand
GTATCATTTTTTCCATACAGGATGTTGTACATATTATAAAACATCCCTTTTTTCTCCATAAGTTCATTGAAAGTCCCGTTTTCCACGATTCTTCCTCCATCCACAACCGCTATTCTGTCAACCAGTGAAATCATTGAAAACCTGTGTGTTATTAGAATGAGCGTTCGGTCCTTTGCAAATTTTCCAAGGCTAAGGAATATGTCCCTCTCGGAAAAGGGATCAATGTTTGAAGTTGGTTCATCCATAATAATTATGTCTGGTTCCCTTATGAGTGCTCTCAATATGGCTATGGCCTGTTTCTGCCCCTCTGATAGATTCCTCCCCAGTTCTCCAACATCGGTGTCCATGCCATCGGGAAGCCTTGAAAATATTCTGGAAAGGCCAAACTGGTCGGCCTTTTCCCTTATTTCCTCATCTGACGCATCCTTCTTCGCAATTCTTACATTCTCATATATGGAACCTCTGAACAGGAAAGGTTCCTGCAGAACAGGTATTATTATATCCCTGTATGATCTGGTTCGGATGAGTTTTGTATTTAATAGATCAAGATCAATCTCTCCATCTTTGGGAAGATAAAGCTTCAGAATGAGATTTGACAGGGTCGTTTTTCCTGCACCCGTATGGCCTACGATGCCGATCTTATCGCCTTTCCTTATTTCCAGGTTTATTTCCTTAAGAGTGTCCCCGGTCCCATAACTGAAATCCACATTTTTCATTGCAAGGTCTGTGGTGAAATTATCCTTGTCCTTTGACCCTTCAGGGACTTCCTCTTTTTCACTATCTATAATCCCATATATTCTCCCTGCCCCAACTATGGAGGACTGATAGGCATTGTATAACTGGGACAGCTGTATTACAGGATCAAAGAATTCCTGAACATAAAAGATGAATGCCACAAGGATTCCTATGGAAATGAGGCCTGCCTGAAGCTGTATGGAACCTGCATAAATCACTATGACTATTCCGAGAAATTCTATTACCCTCACCACTGCTCCATAAAAGGAGGAGAGCCTTGAAGCCTTTATGTTTGCACGAAGATTTTCATTGTTCAGGTTATCGAACCTTTCCTCAACATATCTCTCTACATTGAACGCCTTTATGCTCCTTATGGAACTTATATTCTCAGCGAGATTTCCTGTTATGGCAGCAATTGTCTTTCTTGTTTTCAGATAATTCTCCCTTACCTTCCCCTGAAGGGAAATGGTGAAAATTGACAGAAATGGAAGGACAATCAGGGCATATAGAGTCAGGTTGAAATCAAGATAAAGCATTATGGCGATTGAAAGTATTACTGTTGTAAATCCAGATACAACCTGTGGAATTTGAAATGTGAGGAAATCTCCGATTGTTTCCCCATCATTTGTAATTCTGCTTATGAGAAAACCAGATTTTACAATGCTGAAAAACGAAACTGGCACCTTATGAATACTCTTAAAAGCCTCATCCCTCATTCCCTTAACTGTTCTCTGGGATACATCTGTTGAACTTATGGCTCTGAATCTGTTTGAAATGAACTGTATGATTGCAAGACCTATAAATGCCCCTGCAAAAAGGATCACCCCTTCCAAACTTCCTGAACTGATGCTGTTAACCGCCTCTCCTATGGTAAGGGGTATAAATGTCCCTGCAATTGCCGTTGTCATAACTGATATTACCAGTATGGCAAGGCTCTTTCTGTTTCTCCCTATATCCCTGATCATCCTGAAAAGAGCCTTTCTTCCCTTCAGTGTCCTTATGACTCTCTCCTCTGCGTTTTCATAACTTTCCGTCACTGGGTATCACCATAACCAAAAATATCCAGGCTCTCAATGTTTTCAAGCAATTCTGCCCTGCCATCCTTAATTATATAGGTTTCACTGGAATACTTCATGGCAGAATATCTGAGGGATACCAGGACCACCGTAATCCCCCTTACCTTGCTGACTATTTCAGAGAAAATATTCAACTCCGTTTCAGGGTCAACACTGGATGTGACATCATCCAGTATGAGTATGGAAGGCATTGTTACAATCGCCCTCGCTATGGCCATTCTCTGCCTCTGTCCTCCCGAAAGCGTGAGGCCCCTTTCTCCTATAATTGTATCATATCCATCCTTTAAGGTTTCAATAAAATCATCTATTCTTGCAATTTTTGCAGCATTTACAACGTCTTCATGTGTTATTCCTTTTCGTCCAAAAATAATATTTTCCTCTATTGTTCCCGATAGAATATTGATCTCCTGGGGTACAATTGATACGTTTTTTCTCAGCGTGCCCAGAGGGATATCCTTAACGTTGACACCACCAATCAGTACATCCCCTTCCTGAGGATCCTCAAGCCTCGGTATGAGGTTTACAATACTGCTTTTCCCACAACCTGTTTCTCCCGTAATGCATATGAAACTCCCTGAGGGAATTTTCATGTCAAGATTCCTTATTATCTCCCTTTTTCCTTTCTTTATATGAATGTTTCTAAGTTCGATGTCATTGCTTTCGGGGAAGTTTCCCTTTGAAGAGAGATCCTCTTCCTTTGGATTGTTCAACACCTCATTTATCCTTCCTATTCCGGCCCTGGCGTTTTCTGACCAAACAATGAGTCTGCCCAGAAAACTCACAGGAAAGGTAACGAGGTTGAATATATTCACGGCTGCCACAAGGTTTCCCACCTGAGAATGGGCTATAATGGATGTATAGCCTCCATAAAGGATAACTCCTGTGGCTGCAACACTGATAATAAAGGGCATGAGATTGTTGTAAAAACCCCTCAAATATGCAATATCCATATATTCCTGAAAATAAGAATCTGTGATATTCTGGAATTTTTCTATCTGACTGTCTTCAAGGGAATAGGTTCTCACAGTTCTCTGTCCCGCAATATCCTCCTGAAGTCTCTCGGTCATCTCACCGTACTGTTTCCTTATATTCATCCAGTGTTTTCGCTGCTTTCTCTGGAAAATAATTCCTATGTATACCAGAATGGGTACAGTTAAAAGAAAGAACAGAGAGTAGAATGGATTCAGAATGAAAAGATAAGCAACTGCAAACAGGATTATCATAATTGTAGGTATGAGCTGTGAAAGAGTATTCATCAGGAAATTTCTTGTGGCATCCACATCCATGGTTGTCCTCGAAAGAAGATCTCCCGATGTATTGCCCTGGAAAAACTCAACCTTTTTTTTGCTCAAACTGTTTACTAACCTCTTTCTCAGATTATAGGCGTATATCTGGCTTGAGTATTGTGCCCCAAAATTTGTTATGAATGTTGAGATTGCAGACATAACTGCAAGAATCATTATTAAGAGCACTGCAGGTAAGATTGAATTGAAAGATTTCGCTTCAAGGTCATCTATTATTCGTCCAATAACAATTGGCACGTACAGTCTTGTTGCTGTGGAAATGGCCGCCGCAAATATAATCAGATAAATTATCCATCTCTTGCCCTTAAGGTAGTTGAGTGAAAAAATCAGGGGTTGAAGTACTCCGGTTACTTTTACTAAAAAATTATTATTCTTTGACAAATTAATAGTTAATTACTTTATCTTTTTAAATTTTTCCTGCTATCTTTTGTTTCTAATATAAGGGCGTTGATTTAATATATAAATAAAATGAGAGATATACAATGTCAGGGGTGCATATATTTCTCAATCAGGTATATATATAGGATTTAACTAAACCACAGGTGTCAGAATCAAAAATTGACAGAAGGGCCATATTTCAAATATTGTCTGCATTCTCAGGATGGGTTATGGATGGATATGTTTCCATTGGCTATGTTCTTGTGGCAACCATTCTTGCAAGTATATTTTTTCCAGCCAGCTTTTCAAAGAACGATTCCCTCATCTTAATATTTCTTGGTCTTGCTGTGGGTGCAGTTGCAAGATTTGTTGGATCAATAATCCTCGGAAACTATCTGGGAGACAGACTTGGAAGGAGAAAAATGCTTCTATATTCCATTGTGGGATTTTCTCTTTCCTCTTTCCTGATAGGCTTTTTGCCAGTGTTTTCACAGGCATCTTATCTTGCCCCGGTATTGCTTTATATCATACTTTTCGTTGTCGGTCTCTTTGCAGGGGCTGAATACTCTGGAGGAGCAACACTTTCCATGGAGGCTGTACCCCAGAAATACAGGCTTCCTGTGGGTGCACTGGTGCAGAGCGGATACGGTGTAGGTTTCTTCATAATACTGCTTGTGTTGGCATTCCTCAAATCCACATTTGGTGTGGCAGAATATGACAATCTTGTCTGGAGGGTGATGTTTTTCACCACCATAATACCAGGAATCATAGCACTGTTGATCAGAATGATGACAAAGGAAAGTGAAGTTTTCATTGAAATGGAAAAGAACGACGAAATAGAAAAGATCCCTGCAGAAGGCATATTAAAGCAACCACTTTCATCAATTTCTGCATTCCTTCTCTTAACCGGACTTCTTTTGTTGAATACGGTAACACTTAGCTTCTATCCAACTTTCCTGGGTGACATTTATGCTTCACTGGCAAACAACCCCATAATTGATACATATAATGCCGAAATAAACCTGATTTCCCTATTTGGGGTTTGGATAGGGGGAATTGTGGCCTACTTCATATTCAGGAGAAAACTGTCCCTTGGCATATATGCAATTATCTTCATTGCACTCATATACCCCATGTATCTTCTTGCCATAAGTGGAAATCTCTTCTACACCCTTCTTTCATTCTCCGTAATTGCGTTTATTGAAGCGGCCATATTTGCAAACATTCCTGCATTTTTGTCTGAGATTTTCAGCAAAGCCCACAGGACAACGGCCATGGGTACAGTCTATAACGGGGCAGCCATACCTGCCAGTTTTGGTATAGCAGCTATTTATCTGGTTGAATCTTCAGGATATTTCAACCTCAATGAATCCTGGCTCATACTTCTCATAATCGGATCGATAATTATGATACTGGGCATATTTCTGGCTGTGGAAACTGCAGGTGGAAATGTGGATCCCATTGAAAAATAAGGAAAATTTTAAAATTCCAACACACCATATCATTTTATGGAACAAAAAATTAAGCTTGTGCCTGAAAAAACTGCTCTTGTAATAATAGATCTTCAGAAAGGTATAACTGCAATGGATACAAAGCCTCACAGGGCGGATGATGTGATAAGAAATGCATCTCTTCTTGCTTCAAAATTCAGGGAAAAAAATATCATGGTATTTCCAGTCCACGTAAATCCGGAGCCAGAAACTGCCCTGAAACCCTTAAGCGATAGCCAGATGCAGAGACCGGGCAATATTCCTTCAGACTGGGCAGAGTTTGTACCTGAACTTAAGGTGTCAGAGAAGGATATTGTTATCAGAAAGAGGCAGTGGGGAGCATTTTATGGAACAGAACTTGACCTTCAGCTGAGAAGAAGAGGAATAAATACAATTGTTCTCTGCGGAATTGCAACCACATATGGTGTTGAAAGTACTGCAAGATTTGCCTATGAATATGGGTATAATCAGATATTTGCAGAGGATGCCATGGGCGATGTGTCAGAGGAAAGCCATAACATATCTGTGAATTATGTGCTTAAGAGAATGGGTATTGTAAGGAAAACAGAGGAGATTCTTGAAATGCTTTAGATATGATTTATATTATAACTTTTAAAACGTAAGTATTTAATATTAAACATTATTTGGTAGATGATGGATTATATAGATGACCCTTCTGTAAAAAATAGAGCTTTGAATACAGGAAGCGAATCTGACAGTATATCCAATGCATATTTTTTAATTGGGATTGCCGTTCTGATTTCTTTAATACCCATTCTGTCATCCATATCAATTATCCTTGTTTTCATTGGCTTTATTCTGCTTTATATCAAGAGGAATGCCATGAATGATTTGCAGCACAGACTCCTTACGTATGACATTATTGTTTTTGTATTGTCCATAATAATATTGGTTTTTGGCTTTGTGGCTGTTATATTATCAACACTTTTCTCAGTTTCCTCAACAGGTAATTCCAGTACAACTACAACCACCTTTTTCAATTCAATTTCAGGCGAACTTCTTCTGTTTATTGCCCTTATAGAGATAATACCCTTTGGGCTGTGCTACCTGATGATGGGGTATGGAATTGTTCAGGAAAGGGAAAGAACCATCTTTTCACTCCTTATCCTGGGTGGAATTTTAATGAACGTTTTAAGCACAATCCTGTTTTTACCTTTAGCCTTTCATGTTGAAATTTCAAATATTAAAGCTTCAGGTGGCCCTGCCGGATCAACAACAGGTGTGGTTTCCACATCCATAACTCACGTTGGTATTTTATCCCTGCTGGGAACTCTTGCCATAGGTCTTGCATTCCTTTATCTTGGTCTTATGGTGAGGAGGGGGCTTGGGGAAATAGATAACGGTCCGTCCCACGGAACAGGATCTGGAGAACCTTATTAATCTAATTTCTACATTTTTCTCCTATTTCTCTTACCTTTTCAAGCACCTCTCCACTGTCCAGACCTGTTGTGTCACCTACAGAAATATTGAGGAATGCAGACCTTAAGAGCCTTCTCATGATTTTTCCGTTCTTTGTTTTTGGGAGGGCGTCTATACAAAATATATATTTTGGTTTGAACGATTTACCGAGAACTTCCTCCACTCTCCTGCTTATATTATTCCTGACGGAATCGTCATCTTTCCCGGTATAAAATATCACTATGGCCTCTCCCTTTATTTCGTCAGGTATTCCAAAGCTTGCGCTTTCCACCACATCCCTGACGCTGTTAGCTGCATCCTCAATTTCTCCGGGGCCAACTCTTTTTCCTGCAACCTTCATTACATCATCTGATCTTCCAAGAAGAGTGAAATATCCATCGGAATCCCTCACTGCCCAGTCGCCCTGTACCCAGTACCCTGGAAATTTGCTCCAGTATGTATCAATATATTTCTTTTCGTCTTTCCATATTCCTCTTGTCATTGAGGGCAGGTGTTCTCTTGTAGCGAGAAGCCCAACTTCATCAACCACTTCCCTTCCATCCTCTGCCAGAACCGTAACGTTCATTCCAAGGCCTCTGTAAAGGCATTTTGGCTTTAGAGGAATCACAGGAGTGGATGCAACAAAACACCCTATGATATCTGTTCCACCTGATACATTGCAAATGGGAATCTTCCTGTTTCCAAGTGTTTCAAATAGATACATCCATGATTCCGTATCCCAGGGCTCACCCGTGGAGGCAAAAGCCTTAACCCCCTTAAATTTTCTTGTTACTCCCTTTGATTTTACAGTTCTCACAAAGGTCGGGGAAAGGCCAAGAACAGTAATGTTATTTCTTTCCACCATGTCCCATACCCTCTCTGTATTTGGGTAATCCACCGCACCGGGATACAGGAACACGCATGCTCCAACTGCATTTGCTCCTATTATTTCCCATGGACCCATCATCCAGCCCAGATCAGTTATCCAGTAGAGCGTGTCCCCTTCCCTTACATCTGTATAATAATATACCTCCTTTGCGATATTCACAACAGTACCGCCATGCACATGTACGGTACCCTTTGGCTTTCCTGTTGTACCTGATGTGTAAAGCATTATGGCAGGATCTTCACTCTTAGTGTGTACACTTCTTGTATAATGGCCCCCTTCCATGAGACTCTGAAAATCATATTCATTCTCCATTCCACCAAAAACAATTAGATTAAGGCCATTTATACCTCTGATTGAATCGGCCATCTTTATTACCCTGCCCTTCCTTGTGTAAGATTCAACGGTGAAAACATATTTTATCTCTGCATCCTTCACCCTTATTTCCACACTTTCCCTGCCATATCCAGAGAACATTGGAACGGCAACTGCTCCTATTCTCATGATGGAATACATAGCAATTACTGCTTCAGGAATCATGGGCATGTAAATTCCAATCCTGTCCCCAGGCTTAATTCCAAGACTTATAAGTGAACCTGATAATTTTCCAGTCTTCTCGTCAAGCTCCTCAAAGGTCATTCCACCCCTGATCCCTTCCTCATTTTCCCATTTTAAGGCATATTTTTTTCTCTGTCTGTACCTTTCCACACAGTTGAAAGTTATATTGATCTCCCCACCCGGAAACCATTTTGTGAACTCCTTCCTTTCTGTTTTTTCTCTCACGGAATCATATTTTTTGAAAAACCATATGCCCAGATGGGAAATTATTCTGTCATAAAAATCTTCCAAGTTACTGTCGGCATAATCATATAGATCCCTTATGGTTTCCAGATCCAGAAATCTTCTGAGGGAATCGAGATTGCTGTTTCTTATGGTATCTGCATCCGGAAAATAGACAAAATCGTCATGATCCATGAAACTGTATGGAAGAATCAGTATAATTTATTTATTTAATTTATAAACATAACAGGAATGGGATCTATTCATGGCATATTTTTGAAATATCAGGCAAATATTTGTACAGGAAAGTAATGTGAAGAAACTTTGAACGGAAGTATTTATGAAAGGGAACTTGTGGGCATACTTTCCGGTAATCCCAAAATGATCGATAGAATTTCAAAGAAGATGGATTACCTTGGAAAAGAGGCTTTTGAAGATCTTAAAAAATTTCCATTTTATGTGACAAGGGCCGCAGGTTCAAAGGGTGCTGACCTTGTTGCTGTGAGATTTGATATTACATTTGTCATTGAAATTAAGAGTTCAATTAATGATACGCTTGCCTTTTCAGCATCATCAGGAAAGAATCAGGAACAGGCTGAGAGACTGGCTGAAAAATGCAACAGTGCAGGCCTCTTTCTCACCTACGGTTTCAGGCTTAAAAATGCTGAGGGAGACCCATGGAGAATATTTAAGGTGCCATCGGAACCAAAGGGAAGATTCAGAAGCATTTATTCAATAATTCCTGAAATCGAAATTAGCAAAAATAAAAATTTTGTAATGAAGTGGAACTCAGGCCTTCCCCTTCACGATCTTCTTTCCTATCTTAAGGAATCACATTGATTGTTTTATTCCCTTCTCGAAGGCTTCCATACCTTCATCTATCTGCTCCTCTGTAATAATGAGAGGTGGAATCAATCTTATGGCGCTCTCTCCTGTTCCCAGAACGATTACTCCATTCTTGAAGGCATTCATTTCAACCGCATCCCTGAACTTTGCGTTTGGCTCCTTTGTCCTTCTGTCCTTGACGAAATCCACAGCCTGCATCAGGCCAATTCCTCTGACATCGCCGATCACGTCGTATTTTTCCTTTAATTCTTCAAGCCTCTTCCTGAGGTGCTTTCCCACCTTGGCAGAGTTCTCCACAGCCTTCTCCTTCTTCATTGCCTCGATTGTTGCAACGCAGGAAACTGATGCAAGCACATTTCCTCCATATGTATTTGAGTGCAATCCCTGCTCAGGGAAATCTACGTCTGCCCTTATTACAACTGCACCCATTGGGAGACCATTTGCGATAGCCTTTGCAAGAGGTATAATATCAGGCTCTACACCAAAATGCTCTGATGCAAACCATTTTCCGGTCCTTCCAAAGCCGGCCTGAACTTCATCCATAATTAAGAGCATATCGTTATCATGGGCAAGCTTGATCAGTTTTTTATGGAAGTCCATGGGTGGCACAATATATCCGCCCTCTCCCTGAATTGGTTCAACCATTATGGCTGCCACGTTTTCTGGTGGCATGTACATCTTCAAGGTATATTTCTCAATAAAGTCTAAAACTGCATTGGTCAACTCCTGGGGATGCTCATAGCCATCAATTCCGAAGACGTTCCTGTATGGGTTTGGAAAAGGAACATGCTCAACACCCGGCATTGTTGGGAAAAGCCATTTTTTCTGAATTCCCTTGGATGCCGTAAATGAAAGGGAACCCTGCGATCTACCATGGAAACCGCCTATGAAGCTTATGAACTGCT
>JAGDXN010000088.1:4909-14177 GCA_023256455.1 Cuniculiplasma sp. | reverse complement strand
CTGCTGCTTCTTCTTATTTACCTTTGCAAACTTTATGGCTGCCTCATTGCTTTCGGTTCCACTGTTTGTGAAAAACACCTTTTTTTCAAACTTTCCTGGTGTGACTTCTTCCAGTGCCCTTGCGGCATCAACCTGCTCCTTATAATAGAAATCTGTTCCTGCAAAATGCCACAACTTCCAGAGCTGCTCCTGAACCTTTTCTGTAATATAGGGATGTATATGACCCATATTGTTTACACTTATACCTGCAGCAAAATCTATGAGCACATTGTCGTCAACATCTTCAATATATACGCCGCTTGCTCTTCTTGCAACCACTGGGAGGGATTTTGTACTTGTGGCAAGATATTTGGTATCCTCTTCAACTATCTTTTTGGCATTTGGACCCGGTGGGGTTACCTTTATACTTACTCCTTTCTTAAAACTGTTTTCAATACTTTCCTGCACAAAAATCACCTGGCTTAATATGACCTCTGTAAATATATAGATTATGCAATGAAAGTCGGAAGTATAATACGAATCTCGTAAATATATCCCATGCATAGAGATTTATTACAGCAATGTATTGTATACCCAATGGAAGCGAATCAGGAAGAAGATATGATCAGGGAATTTTACAGGGATGAGATTACAGACAGAGAGTTTTATCTCAGATTAAGTGAAAGATTGAAGAATAAAAAAATAAGCAAGAGCTTGAAAAAACTCTCTGAGACTGAGGATTACCACGCAAATTACTGGGCTTCAAAGATGAATGCTGAAGAAAAAAGTAAGGAACATATTAAACCATACAGGGTAAAACTGTTCTTTCTTCTTCTCCTTACAAGAATCATTGGACTGAATCTCACCATAAACCTTATGGAAAGGGGAGAGGTCGAGGGAATAATAAAATACAGAAATTTTCTGAAAAAGGTAAAAGATAAGGATATTTCATCGGGCCTGTCCAGTATCATTGAAGATGAAATCAGCCATGAGAGCCTTTTTAGCGATATGAGCGAGAGGAGAGAAGAATTTCTTGACAGAATCCAGTCATTCATCTATGGAATGAGCGATGGACTGGTTGAAGTGCTTGCCGCCATTGCAGGTTTAACTGCTATCATTGATAATAATTTCATCATAGCCATGAGCGGCCTTGTTGTGGGAATCGGTGGAACCATCAGCATGACCCTTGGCGCCTATCTTTCAAAGGCCTCTGAAAGCGAGTTCAGGATATCCACAATAAAAAGGCAGATGTTGCTGGAAAATGATACGGAAGGAGCATCAAAAAAGGAAATAAAAAAACAGGAGGGAAGATCGAAGGATTCAGCACTTACAACGGGCTTATCCTATGTCTTTGGAGCCATATTTCCCATAACACCCTTTCTTTTTCCCCTTGGATTCATATCGCTCATAATTGCAGTCGCACTGGTTGCAATTGTTCAGGCCATAAGCAATGGGTTGATAGCCATAGCTCTGAATACATCCATATTGAAATCGTCCTCAAGGGCTGCGATTCTTTCCCTTCTGGCTGCAGCAACAACCTATGGCGTTGGATTCATATTCCATACATATTTCCATCTGTACATAACCTGATTCCACCATACTTATTTTTTAATATTGAATCGCTGGAAAATAATGGAAATCTCCTTATATACAGATGTAAAAATTGAAAATTTAATTCGCCTGGAACATTAAACAAAAATCAAATAGTATGGAATTTGAATCCCATAATGTTTGCAATACAGTCATTACAATTTAATCCTCAAATTTTGGAAAACCTTTTACCTTTCATTCTCCCCTGCGTTCACCTTATATGGCATCAAATAGAGAGAGAAAATTTAAAATGAATAAACGAAAGGAATTAATGGAAAGCAAAAGAATCCAATTCCTTATTTTGAAAGTACCATGGAAGGTAAATGACCTTATTTAATTGTAAAAACTATTTTAGGATGGAAACTATTAATAAAGTACGGAAAAAATTGAACTGATCAATGTATCAAAAAGTTATGGAAAAACTCTCGCTCTTGATGATCTAAACCTAATATTCAATTCGGGTGTTGTGGAGGGCATACTGGGGCCCAATGGATCGGGTAAGACCACTGCCCTGAGAATAATGGCAGGAATTGTTAAAATGGATTCAGGAACCATAATGATTGATGGAAAGGAGGTGGAAGACTATAAAAAATTCAGCAGTACCAGCATTTCCTATGTTCCTGAGGTCCCGGTACTCTATGAAACACTCACTGGCGACGAATATTGTGATACTTATGCAAAGGTCAGAAAGGATTCTGATACTGATTATTACAAAAGAAAGGAAAGAATTGCCGACGCCCTTTCCATATCAGGAGTTATGGGAAAGCCCATAGGCACGCTCTCCTTTGGAACAAAACAGAAAATATCCATATTATCAGCACTTGCGTCTGATCCCCAAATACTTATTCTGGATGAATCTCTCAATGGTCTTGACCCTGCGTCCATCATTGTTGTGAAGGAAGTTATAAAGGAGATGACGTCCACAGGGCACTTCGTAATATTTTCAACCCATCTTCTTGACATAGCTGAAATTGTGTGCCAGAGGGTGCAGATTCTGAATAAGGGTAAAAGGGTCCTTGAGGGAAATATGGATGATCTTCAGGGTGATGGAGAAAGCGGTTTTCTTGAGAAGCTATTCCTGAATATTACAGGAAATGGAGATTTAATTGACAGAGCCAGGAGGGTTGGTGATTACCTATTTCGATCAAAGGACTCATAGAAAGGTCAAATCTGCTTAACATTGAATATCGTTACGTAGCTTTGAAATCATCCAAAAGGTTTAACGAGGAATTGGAAAGGAGAGGTTTTTCAACATCCTATATGAGGGCCATGGTTAGAAGATCCGGTGTTATTTATGGGGCACTTTTTCTTGTCTTCTCCATAATTCTCACCTTTGGTACGGTTTCGCACAATCCATCAGCCATCTCTGCAAGCTCGTTCTCCATATTTCTTTATGAATTTGGCATAAACTCCTTTGGCAGCTTCTCGTGGATACAGGGATTGAAAAATCAAGGAATACTTGAGTCCTCAAAACTTCTATTTCCAAACCAAAACGGTTTTACCCTGCCTCTGGGCTGGTTCCTTAACACCGGTTTTTACACCCTGTTTCTTGATATTCCGCCGGTCGTTCTTTATTTCTATTTTAACAGGAATTTTGAAACCCTTATTCTTCAAATGATCTGGGGGCTTTCATGTATTTTTCTTGGGTTTCTCTTCGGAAGCAGCCTTTCTGTACTTGCTGGATTAAGCAGGAAAGGAGGCAATATAGGTTCAGGTTTCCTCAATGCCCTGAAACTTTTTTCACTCACGTCCGTATTCATACTTTTCGACCTTACAATTTTTTACCCCTCCTATATTGGAATATTTGATTTTGCCCTGAAATATCCCTTAGACTTCATATTTCCAGTACTCAACATGAAATTTATAGCCTTTCAACCCCATGTAAATTTTGATTCGCTGGTTGCGTCTTTCTCATGGACATTATTTTATCTGCTCATTTCCCTTTATGCATCCTATTTTATTTCCAATAAAATATTGGATAATATTTTTGAAGGTCACGGCACAGTAAATAAAAAAAAGAAAAAATCAGGCAGTGTAAAATACAGAGGAATAATCCTATCCCTGATTTCAAAAGACCTGAAAATTGCAACGAGGGATTTCAACAACATATCCACATTTTTCATTCCGGTATTTTTCAGCCTTCCTGCCCTTCTTGAAGTTTTTGTAAACAGGAGATTTGGAAGTTTTCCTCCAATTTACACCTATGTTTCCATATTTGTTCTCACTTCTGTTTCTGTGTCATTTTATGCCATACAGTCTCTTGTTATGGAGGGAAAGAGCTTCATTAACATGAGAATATGGAGAATATCAAACAGGGATCTGATCCTTTCCAAGACCCTTTCTTCCCTCATAATTTTCCTCTTTTTTGCAATTCCTGTTGCCATCATTATGATAGGGGCAAATATGAATGATCTGCCATATCTTATCCTGATCTCGATTGACGCTGCCCTTGCCTTTCTTTTTTCATCCATATTGACAATTTATTTTATGATTTCAAAAATTCCCGATGATGCTGTCAACATCAACATATATTCCTTTGGAGGCACTCTCGGTATAATTGTGATATTTCTCATTTCAGCCCTTTCTGGTGCCCTTTCCCCCATTGGTTCATACATTATTGGGGCCTTTCTGGCCATATCACCCATCGATTTCCCATCTGTTTTTTTGGGCATGGTTCTTGTACTGAGTTTAATTCTAACAAGAATAGGTTTTATATTACTTTCCGAAAAAAATAATTAAAAAATAAGGAAAATTTATTAATGGTATATAAATGCACTCTGACTGAGTGGTATTAAATGGTAAACGTTAAGGAAGTGCCTGCAGATCTGCTCGTAAACGAACTTACTCTGCAATTTCAGGAGATGGGAAATATAGAGGTCCCTGAGTGGACTCTATATACAAAATCAGGTGTCCACAGGGAGAAGGGATGGACACAAAATGACTGGTATTATAGAAGGCTTGCATCAACCCTGAGAAAGGTGTATGTCAGAGGAAACATCGGAATTCAGAGGCTTAGTGAAGAATATGGCGGGAGAAAAGATGGGGGATCAAAGCCCTATCATCCTGCAGCAGGTAGCAGGTCAATAGTTAGACACATGTTCAATAAGCTGGAGGAACTCCAGCTTATAAAGAAAACAGAGAAGGGAAGATCAGTAACTCCAAAGGGTCAGGCAATGCTTGATAAGGCTGCGAAAAAGATCATGGAAAAACTGGCCGAAGAAAACCCCGAACTTAAAAAGTATCTGTAAGGGAGGTGTAGCCTGTGGATGGGGACAGAGAACTTGAGGAGATAAGACGAAGAAAGATGGAGGAACTTCAAAGATCTCAGTCGGATTCCCAGATGGAAGAGGAGGAGGCCAGAGCCCAGCAGGAAGCGGAGAGGGCAAGGAAGCTTCAGATATTGAGGCAGATTCTTGATCCTGAGGCCAGAGAAAGGCTTGCCAATGTGAGGCTTGTAAGGCCAGATATAGCTGACAGTGTTGAGAACCAGCTTGTTCAGCTCTATACAATGGGGAGAATAAACAGGATAATTACAGATCAGGAGATTAAGCAGATTCTGTCAAGGATGACAGAAACCAAAAGAGAAACACATATAGAGAGGAGATGAAAATGAGCAGAAATAAGGAAACAGGAAGAAAGATTAGATTGATGAAAAGAACGGTTCAAAACAGAAGGGTGCCTGGCTGGGTCATAATGAGGACAGACAGGAAGGTTTCCCAGAATCCATACAGAAGGAACTGGAGAAGAAACAACCTTAAACTCTAGGTGATTTAAATGGCAGATGATGAAGTAAACAACGAGATATTGATGAACATACCTCTGAACAAGGCACTGAGGAGCTCAAAGAAGAGAAGGGCGGACACGGCCATAAGAATAATAAGGGAACATGTGTCCAGATTTACAAAGACAGAGATTTCACAGGTATGGATTGACGGAAAAATAAATGAAGAAGTCTGGAAAAGAGGAAAGTCACACATCCCTGGAACAATTCAGGTCAAAGTTTTAAAGCTCCAGAACGGTGAAACTGAAGTATTAATGCCATAAAATGATTAGAAAAATATCTTTTTTTGAAAGTGAATTCATAGGACTTTATTGCAGGGCCTGGGACGATATGGTCATAGTCCCGGTGAACCTTGACGATAAATCAAGAGACGCATTAAGAGAGGTTCTGGGTGTTGAAGTCCACCAGAGCAGAATGGATCCATCAGGTATGTATGGTGTCTTTTCTGTGATGAATTCCCATGGAATCATAATAGGCGGAAACGCCGGAAAAAGAGACCTGGATTTTGATCCTGGAGACAGGAGAGTACTTTTCCTGAAGGATACAATAAATGCTGTGGGAAATGATATTGTTGCCAATGATCACGGCGCAATGGTCCATGAAGATTTCAGCAACAAAAATGTAAAGCTTATAGAGGATACCCTTGGAGTTGAGACAGTCAAGGGAAGGATGGGGTCTTTCCTCACAGTTGGCTCTGGGAGCATAGCAACAAACAAGGGGATGATTGTTAATCCCGAGGTCTCTGACGAGGATATGGAAGTGATTAAGGACATATTCAAGGTGCCTGTAAGTGCAGGGACTGCAAATTTTGGAAGCCCCATGGTAGGTGCCAGCCTGATTGCAAACACAAAGGGCATTCTTGTGGGTGAAAAAACAACTGCCATTGAAATTGGCAGCATAGACGACGTTCTTTCCTAAAGGATGTCTTTTATTTTAAGAAGGGATATCAAATCAACACCCTCCCTTTCAAGAAGTTCCTTTCCTCCCTCTTCCCTGTCGATAACCGTTATGACTCTGTTTACCTTCAGACCAGATTCTCTAAGAAGTTTTACTGCCCTCAAAACCGAACCTCCGGTTGTTACAACATCCTCTATGATATCCACGTTCATTCCTTCCCTGAGATTTCCAATGATTAACTTTTTCATCCCATGCTTTGCCTCCTTTCTGATGATAAAATAGGGAATGGACAGTGAATATGCAACTGAAACGACTATGGGAACTGCACCAAGTTCAACCCCTGCAACCCCTTCACCCCTTACCCTTTCTGATATTTGCCGCACTATTTCTTTTAAGATTTCAGGATTGGCGCAGGCATCCTTTATGTCCGCATAATATTCTGACTCCTTTCCCGATGTCAGAACAAAATGGCCTCTCTTTACGGCATTCTCTCTTATCAGCATATCCTTGAGCATAATACCTTAACAATGAATGCCTAATTAATATTGACAATACAAAATGAATTCATATCATTGGGTTATCTCTTTAAATTTCTCCCCTTTACAGAGAGGTTCCTCCATATTTTTGATCTCATTAAATTCCGAATAACAAAAAAGCCTCTTGGGTTCAAAAAAAGCGCAGTGAGGACACTTAGCTGTCCCTGTGTTGATCTTTTTTTCTCCCTCCTCCTTCTTCGCTCCATCTCCCCTGATTCTCTCCTTTGATATACTTGAGGCCAATAATTCGTCAACGAAATTTTGAAAATCGCCCTGTCCCAACTTACTCGCCATAAAGCCTGAATCCATATGGGCTTCCAATATGATTTCGCTCTTACCTTCACTTTTCCCTTCCACAGAAAAAGAGAATTTCATATAATTCCTTGAATCTTCTGTGCTTTCATATATTATCTGATTCATCAATTTTCTTAGCCTGAATTTCACTTCGTATTTCCACAGGAGTACTTTTTTCCATTGAAAAATAACTGTGTAAAGGTTATCCGAAATTTTAATTATATTATTTATATGATCTTCACTGGCAAAAAGAACCTCCGGATCCATAATTAAATCAAAAAGGGAAGAACTGTTCCCATCAATTATAGATCTGGAAGTGTGATTGAGCATATTATATGCAATATGAAATAAGAAATACTTAAATCTTTAAGTAAAAACTAATTATATATTGATTTTTTATTATATAATGTTAAATTCTATCGCCCTGTAAGCACAAGATTTTAATACTGCAATGACAATTGTCATACAGGTGTCCAACTTGGAAACAGCAATGGAAGATAATGAAGTGGAATTAATGGCAGAACAGGCAAGAATCAAAATAAGGGTTATAGGATGTGGTGGTGGAGGTTCAAACGCTGTAACAAGCCTTAAGAGAAGTGGACTGGAAGGTGTGGGGATAATAGCCTTAAACACAGATGCATCCCATCTCAGGACTGAGACGGAGGCCCATGCAAAAATACTCATAGGGGAAAAGGTAACCAGAGGGTATGGAGCAGGAAATGATCCGGAAAAAGGGAAGGAGGCTGCAATGGACACACAGGAGCTTCTGAAGAAAGCCACATCCAATGCAGACATAATATTTCTCATTGCAACACTGGGAGGTGGAACAGGTACGGGAAGTGCACCTGTTGTTGCAAGGCTTGCAAGGGAAAACAAGGCCATGGTTTTCTCATTTGTTACCCTTCCCTTTAAGGAAGAGGGGGAAGCCAAGATGATGAATGCAAAGAACTGGCTTCCATACCTTGCCGAAAACTCTGACACGATCATAATCATACCTAACGAAAAACTGAAATCCCTTTCGACAGAAAACAATCTGCAAAAGTCTTTTGAAATAACCAACAGATTCATAATGGAGGAAATAACCGGACTTGTAAAGACGATTAATGAAAGAAGCCACATAAATATTGACTTTGAGGATCTGAAGAAGGTTCTTTCCAAATCAAAGTCTGCTTATATAGCAATAGGAGAATCTGCAGGCGGTGAAAACAGAATAGATTTTGCAATAGAAAAGGCACTCAACAATCCTCTGATTGAAGTTGACATAAGAAAGGCAAAGGGATGCCTCATGAGGATAATCGGCGGAGACATAAAAATGAAGGAGTTTAACAGGGCTCTGACGAAAATCCAGGAAATGATGGATGAGGATTGCGAAATCATTGCCGGTATAGACAATAAGGAACAGATGGGGAGCAATATTAAGATATTCTTTGTCTTCACCGGGGTTGATTCCCCATATATAATTGGCTCTGGAGACAGGGCCAATTCAAAAATCTTTGGTGATGATGAGGACGGCATAGATTTTATTCAGTAATCAAAAATAATTTTTTAATTTAATTCATACAATCTTTTCCAGATATAATTAATAACTTCCATAAAATCTGCGTTTTAATGAAAAGCAGAATAGTTGCTTCCCTTGATATTACAGACAGAAATTCCTTGATTGAACTGTGGGAAAGAATCAGAAAGAATGTGTTTGCCATAAAAATAAACTGGCCCACAGTGCTGGCCTGTGGGAAGAGTATAATTTCTGAACTGTCAAAGGAATCCAGGGTAATATGCGACTTTAAAATTGCAGACATTCCCAACACAGATAAACTGATAATGGAGCAGATAAGGAATGAAAAGCCCTTTGCTGTAATAGCGCAGGCCTTTCCCGGCATGGATTCCATAGATTCCTTAATAGAAAACGCAGGGGAAATAAAAATAATAGTTGTGGCAGCAATGAGCAACCCCGGAGCATCAAAATATCTCAATCCAAACTTCCCAAGAATAATGGAAGATATCAAGGAAAGGAATATTTACGGTGCAGTTGTGGGAGGAAACAATATTGATATACTGAGAGAAACCTCAAGAAATAAGGGAAATTTGAAGATATTTTCACCGGGAATAGGGGTGCAGGGCGGATCGCCAGTTTCTGCAATTTTGAATGGTTCAGACTACATAATAATAGGGAGGAGCCTTTATAATTCCT
>JAGDXN010000088.1:316-4899 GCA_023256455.1 Cuniculiplasma sp. | reverse complement strand
AATTCCTCCAATCCTGAAGAATATGTGGATAAAATCAACCTTGAGATAGAAAATGCTCTTGCCACAAAATAATAAATGTAAATTTTACATAAAAAGAGTTTGGGAAGATTTTCCAATAATAAAATTTTAATTCAGCGAAATCAATACGAAAGTTATATATCATAAGGAAAAATAAGGGTTATAATCACTGCGATGACTGATCATTATGAGTGACGTTCTTCCTGACCTTGAACAAAAAAGAGAGCTTTTGCGAAATCTGGTAGAAGAGCATATAAAAAAGCGTGATGAACTTTCCCAGGAAAGCCATTATTACGCTGAAGAAAGAGATAAGCTTAACCAGAAATCCAAGAGCATGCGAGAAGCTGTTATGAAAAAGATAGATGAGAAAGGGCATCTTATTGAGCAAATCCAGAAGATGAGGGATGAAAAGGAAGCCCATTACAGGGAATTTTCAGAACTCAGAAAGGAGCTCAGAAAAAATAGAGAGAATTTCAAGTCTACCGGTATAGATCCTGCCGAGTTAAAGAGGAAAGAAAGGGAACTTCAGAGGCTCGAGAAAGTTCAACAGACCCAGCCACTGGAAAAGAAAGAGGAGCAAAAAATCGTTCTCGACATAAGGAAACTTACAAATGAAATAAGAAGATCCAAGGAAAAAATGGAAAGCGAAATGAAGGAGAGCGAATCTGTCAGAGAAATTTCTTCAAAGGTCAATGAGAAGAAAAAGGTTGTTGATCAGCTAAAGAAGGAGATCGACCAGATATCTGCACAGATAAATGCCATTGGAGAAGAGATTAACAAGGGTCTTCAGGAGCTTGACGAAACCAGAAAGAAGGCAGACGAGTTCCACGAACTATTCATCAAATATAATAAGGAATCAGAGAAAGAGCACGAAGAGTTCATAAAGGCCAAAAATGAACTGAGAGACATAGAAAAGATGCTCGGTGGAGTTAGGGCAAAGACAAGAGCAACCAGAAAGAAGGAGAGAGAAGGAGAATTGCAGGATAAGGCAAATGACCTCTTTGAGAAATTCAAGAACGGTGAACAGCTCACAACTGAGGATCTTTTAATTCTCCAGAAAGCTGGATTTCTCTAAATGTAATATTTCCATATCATATAATTTAAAAATTGTGGAATGGTATTTTAAAAAGTTTAATGTCAGTCATATCCATTTGTGTTTTCAGATGACAGGCTGACGTCGTATATTCTTGATCCATTTTGAAGATTTAAATTGGAGGAAAGGGCACTGCTTGACACAATGCATTTCTCCCCAATAATTGTATTTTTCATAACCACCGATCTTGTGATCCTGCTACCCTTACCAATGACACATCCATCAAAGATTATGGAATCTTCAATGACCACATCATCATAAAGGGTTACATTGTCATATAGTGTTGAATTCTTCACAACTGTCCTGTCCCCAATCTTTATATTTTCCCCAATGTAACTGTTGCCCTCAACACTGAAATTTTTTCCGATGGGATCTTCTTTCATTATTATTTTTCCATTAATGCAGTTCTGATTTATTTCCCTGCCATATTTTGAAACAATGAGCTGGTTGGCAAGAATAAGTTCCCTTGGTCTTCCCGTATCCAGCCATGTTCCGTTGCCAGAATAGGTATTGATCTCCACACCTTCCTTTAAAAGTTTAGGAAAAAGCTCCTTTCCAAAATCGTAGGGCACCCCTTCAGGTACATGCTTCAATACTTCAGGTTCCAGAATATAAATGCCAGAATTTACCTTGTTTGAAAAGATCTCCTCCCTGGATGGCTTTTCAAGAAATCTTTTTACCAGTCCATCAGCAGTTTCAACTATACCAAACTGGGTTGGATCTTCCACTTCAGTGAGGATAATCGTTGCCATCTTTCCGCTCTTCTTATGAACCTTCAGGGCCTCATTTATATCGAAATCTGCCAGAACATCTCCACTTCCCACAACAAATGTGTCATCAAGGAAATTCTCTATAATCTTCACGCTTCCTGCGGTTCCCGCAGGTTCCCTCTCAACAGAAAATAACACTTTCTGGTTGCCCTTTCTTTCCTGCTTAATTATTCCATTGATCAGAGATTCAAACTTATATCCTGTTGTTATAATTACATCATCAATTTTTGCATCATGAAAAGATCTCAGTGAATATTCAATACATGGCAATCCTGCTATTGGAACAAGGGGCTTGGGTATGGCATAAGTTATTGGCCTGAGCCTTGTGCCCTTTCCTCCGGCCATCAATACTCCTTTAACTCCCATAACCTGTAATGGATAAACAGGTTTAAAATTGTTCACTATATAGGCTCAGGATTTTTTTAACAGTTATTAAAAAAAATTAGTTCATGCCTCCTCACCGTAGTAAGGAGTTTTGAACTTTACACCCTTTCCTATCAGTTCCTTTGATGATTCGTATCCTGCATCCGCGTGCCTTATCACACCTATTCCGGGATCGGCATTCAGAACCATTTTGACCTTTTCTGCAGCCTCTGAGGTTCCGTCCACAACCAGGACAAATCCTGCATGTATGGCATTCCCGATTCCGGTTCCTCCACCATGGTGTACAGATACCCATGTTGCACCGGAAGCCACATTCAGAAGAGCATTCAATATGGGCCAGTCTGCAATTGCATCGCTTCCATCCTTCATCCCTTCGGTTTCCCTGAAAGGAGATGCAACTGAGCCCGTATCATGATGATCCCTGCCTATGGCCACAGGTGCTGAGACTTCTCCATCATGTACAAGATCGTTTATGATCTGGCCTATCTTCTCCCTCTCACCATAGGCGGCGTAGCATATCCTTGCGGGAAGGCCCTGGAATTTTACCTTCTCCTTTGCCAGATTGATCCACTGGACCAAATGCTCATTATAACCAAGATGATATTTGATTGCGTCATCAATTTTGAAAATATCATCTGGTTCACCGGATAGGGCTACCCACCTGAATGGACCTGAGCCAACTGCAAAAAGATCCCTGATATAGGCGGGAACATAGCCACTTATCTCAAATGCCCTTTCCTCACCTGCTTCCTTTGCCCTTGTTCTCAGGTTGTTTCCATAATCAAAGACCTTTGATCCCATTTCCTTGAACTTGAGGATCGCCCTGACCTCCTTCACAATGCTCTTCCTGACCTCAGAAAGGTATTTCTCAGGGTCCCTTTCTCTGAACTCCGCTGCACTCTCAATATTATATCCCTCAGGTATGTAGCCAAGATTGAGATCATGGGCTGCAGTTTGATCTGTGACAACGTCTGGAACTATGCCTTTGTTTGCTAGGTATTCATAAATGGTGGCCGCATTTCCCAGGACTCCAATGGAAACAGATTTTCCATCTCTGATATAATCATCCTTGATCTTAAGTGCCTCATCAATGTTGGATGCCTGCATATCAAGGTATTTTCCCTTCAACCTTCTGTCTATCTTCTCCTGATCCACATCGATTACAATTCCAACACCCTTATTCATTGTAATTGCAAGGGGCTGTGCTCCACCCATCTCTCCAAGCCCTGCTGTAAGAACCCATTTTCCCCTTAGATCAGACTGATTGAACTCTTTCCTTGCCAGTGCAAACAGTGTTTCATAGGTTCCCTGCAGAACTCCCTGGGAACCAATGTATATCCAGCTGCCTGCAGTCATCTGTCCAAACATTGTCAGTCCTCTCTTTTCCAGATCCCAGAAAATGTCATCTGTTGCCCATCTTGGCACTATCTGGGCATTTACTATGAGAACCCTTGGTGAAAACTTTGTTGTTTTAAACGCACCCACAGGCTTTCCTGACTGAATCAGAAGCGTTTCGTCTGAATAAAGTTCCTTTAACATTGCAACAATTTCATCAAAATCTTTCCATGATCTTGCAGCCTTTCCCTTACCCCCATACACAATAAGATTCTGTGGATCCTTTGCCACTTCAGGATCAAGATTGTTCATCAAAAGCCTGAGAGCAGCCTCCTGCTGCCAGCCTCTGGCATGGAGCTGCTTTCCTCTTGGTGCCCTTATGATTCGTTCATTAACCATAAAACATTAATGAATTGTGGTTTAACAACCTTTTCATACTTAAATTATCCTTACCACTTTTAGAAAATAGAATTAAGATATACCTTAGAAAGAATTATTAAAGAAATTTGATTTAGCATAAAAAATGGTCAACATAAAAATTAATAAAACCTAATTCGGTCTGATCTTAAATGCCATTATCAGTCTTCTCCTTTATCTCACATATACTGATATTTACAACTCCGTAACGACCAAGGAACTGACAGCATTCGGTTCAGCCATTCAGCGGGAAGGGTCTATGGCCTACGTGGCATACGTTTTTCCCCTGTAACATTAATTATGCAGGTAATCATATTTTTGCTGAAAAAACTTGCAGTTGTGCTTGGCCTTACAGGATAGTATTATGGATTTCAAATTAAACCATTTTAAACTCAAAATTTGGTCCTTTTCCCATCTTATTTTTTACTAGTTGTAAGTTATAGCCTATGGCATAACAATATCTATCATGCTCAATCACGCAAGTGAGAAAACCCAATAAATTCAAAAGTCAGTTATTTCACAGTGATTTAGCCTTTATGATAATAAATTATAACATACATATAATT
>JAGDXN010000088.1:0-306 GCA_023256455.1 Cuniculiplasma sp. | reverse complement strand
CCTTTTGATGAAACCACATATTGTGATGCTTTTGTAGATTGTCAGATTTGGGGAGCAACCGCACTTTTTGAAACACTTCCCAATGGAACAAACGTTCCATGGATGGCCAGTGGTTATAACGTAACACAGCAAAACGGATCTGCCTACAACATCGTAACAGACAAATATGAAAACTACTCATACGTTTACACAATAAATATCAGACCCTATGTAAGATGGACTGACTGGAACAAAACAGACAACAACGACACATATGTTTTCTCCAACTACACAGAATTCTGCTACAATGGTGCACCTGTAAACCAC
>JAGDXN010000041.1 GCA_023256455.1 Cuniculiplasma sp. | reverse complement strand
ACGTTCAGATAGTAGTTGTCGATGATAATAGTCCTGATAAAACTGCTGATGTTGCAGAAAGACTTGGAAAAAAATATGGTAATGTAACTGTTGTAAGAAGACCTGCTAAAAATGGCATAGCTACGGCCATTAGAGATGGAATGTTAAATTCAGAAAGCAAATATGTAGTTGTTATGGATAGCGATCTTCAACATCCTCCAGAAGTTATACCAAAGATCCTCAAGGATCTTAGAAAAGGGAGAGATATAGTCATAGCATCAAGATATGTGAGGGGAGGTCAGTCCGATTTTAGTCTTCCGAGGAAGGCAATATCCAGGATGGCTACATTGATTGCCCATATAAATTTACAGGAAACTGAGGGAATTAAGGACCCAATGTCAGGATACTTTGGATTCAGAAGAGATTTGATAAAACCTGAGCAGATTGTATCAAACGGTTATAAAATACTGCTTGAGATCCTTGTTGCCTCTGGAACAAAGAATATTTCTGAAGTTCCATACAGATTTAATAGAAGAAAGAATGGAAAAAGCAAACTTGGAATTGGGGAATTTATAAAGTATATAAAACTTGTCTTATCCCTCTCCAATTACCTGATGCTTAAGTTTTTGGTTGTTGGTCTTACAGGAGCAATATTGAACCTTTTATTGATGAGGATAATTGTTGGTGGATTCAACGAACCCATATATCTGGGAGCTGTTGTTGCCCTGGAAGCATCTATTATTTCAAACTTCCTGCTGAATAACTATTGGACATATAAAAACAGAAAGTCCACTGGTACTGTTTTCAGGAAATATTTAAAATATAATATGATGTCCAGTCTTGGTTCTGGAATATACTTTGCCCTTATATTCGTCCTGACTTTATTCGGTGTTGGATATCTTCTCGCTACCGCCATAGGCATAGTGGGTTCATTTTCGACCAATTTCGGTGGAAGCCAGGGCGTCGTATGGCACCTGTAAGCTGGAACATAAAAGGGAAAAAACTATTAATTTCCCATTCTTACCTTTCTTAGGTTATAATGGAGAATCCGAATGAGAATATTATAAGATACAGGTATGCAATATTTGGCCTCTCATTCATTCTGATTCCCTTTTTGACCATAGATTTTATAAGTTACGACAATGTTGCTGCCATAGTCAACGGATGGGCTCTGGTAGTTATCGGTTTCATAATGTTACTCTATTTTTCATCCTTTCTGAAGATTGATAAGTTTGTAAATTTTCTATCCTATATCGGTCTAATTCTAACCCTGTTTGAAGTTTTTTTTGTAGTTTCATCAATTTTTCCAAATGCATACACAGATGAAATCATAATTCAGTATTATTCAGCAAAAATTTTTCTTGAGGGAAAGGACCCCTATATTAATTCAAACATGGCAGGAGTTTTCCATTATATTTCTCCAAATCCCATATTTGTTAACCCGGGATTGAATGGCAAAATTGTAAATTATCTTCTTTATCCTGGAATGTCCGTTCTTGCATTTGTACCAGCGGCATATTTTAATCTCCCAGATTATACGGTCCTCTTTTTCATATCTGCCCTTCTTTATGTCATAACCTTTCTATACGCAAGAAAGAAGAATGTTCAGAATGTCCTGCCCTTTCTTTCTCTCCTTCTGGCACTGGACATAGGATTTTTTGGCTTTTCAGTTGGCGGATCCACAGATGTTTTGTGGGTTTTTTTCCTGGTAATGGCCTATTATTTCAAAGAATCACCTGGATTGTCTGGATTTTTCTATGGCCTCTCACTCTCTTCAAAGCAGATATCCATAATCATGCTCCCATTTTTGATGTATTATATGTTCAGGGAAGGTGGCTATTCATTTAAAAGGATGGCAATCTTCTTCCTTTATACAGTTTTTTCATTTCTCCTGTCAAATTTGCCATTCATAATTATGGGATATCATCAGTGGCTGAGGAATATTATAGAGGCAGAATTCCAGCCTGTTATTGGCATTGGAGTTGGTTTTTCTGAACTGGCCTTTTCAGGTTTTGTGAACATATCCTCAAAGGTCTTTACCATAATGTTCCTTGCGGCCATTGCCATAATGCTCATAGTGTACGTAAAATTCTATGAAAAACTTAAGTTTACCTTTTTTGCCTTTCCCATTTTGATTTTTATGTTTAACTATAGAGTGCTGATGGGTTATATTGTGGATTGGGGAATTCTAATTATACTATCCTACGCTGACTATGCAAATTCCATTGATAATCCAAAACTAATAATTCCTGAAACAAAAGAAATTGTTAAAAAAATTAAAAATACAGATGCTAAAATCGAAAAGACAATCTCATCTAAGATTATGGAAAATATCAAGGTCATCTTATTAATTTTGATTATATTTTCAGCAGCCGTTGGGGCAAGCATTTATGTACAGTCAACAAACAACGATAACAATATTTTCGTTATAAATTCAGTTTCACACATGAACTCGCCCCAGCAGATTCCAGACGTAATTACGAGCATGAGGGTTAACATAAGCTACAATCCCGCTGAGGGAATGCCTTACAGTTCCCCGGTGTTTTTCAGAATAATTCCAAATACACCAACCAATGGAGATTATAACGGTCTTATATGGAAAACCAACAGGGTTATCAAACCGGGAATAAATATAATAAACATAACGCCTATGAGTTCAATTGATATAATATATAACGCAACAGAGATAAGAATCCAGGCATATTATGAATTTGAAAGCAACTTTTATGTAATTGCCACAAACTACTCAAACTCCACGGGAGGTTTTTCCAATTATAATATGAGTTTCCCAACCTTTAATAAGGCCAGTCCCTATTTTTCCTGGCACCTTAATATGGAAAATCAAAAGGCGGAAAATTTCTCATACATAGGTAAAAATGGAATAAATGTTCTATCTAATGGCTTCAATCTAAGTATAAGGAGCAACAATGCCACACAGCCCATAATCAGGAACCCGAAAATTGTATATTCTATTTCACTGGTTGATTCATATGTAAATTTAAGTTATCTCAAAGAAAATCACTATAATCTGGTATTCAATTATTCAACCAATTCATCAAAAGAGTCCTATTCCCAGATCAGCGATCACAATATCAGTTCGATCTCCGGCATAGAAATATCCCTTCCGGACACATCCAGTATATACATAATATTTACAGATTCCCATATTGGTCAGGCGCTGGAAATAAACAACAGCATCTTCCTTTTCCAGAGTAAGGGAGAAGTGAATTTTTCACAGATATATAACCTGTCTAAAAATCTGGATCAAAATCTCAACAATGTATATTTCCAATATTTTGTAAGGAGCAATATTCCTGGAACAACATATTTTAGCGCCTGGAACTTTTACCTGACTTCAAATTGATTCTTTCCTTAGGCTTACATTTATGCCGTTTCAAGGAAAATGGTCTTATTATGGCCATACAGTAAGGGCAGAATGTAAAGAAACTCCTTCTGATTGATGCAACCATTAACAGGGAGACACCAGTTAAGAGGGTTGCCGTCAGGAATATATATGTCAGACTGATTCTCTTCTCCTTAAAATGTACATATAAAGACTCATAGCTTTTGTTTAAAAAGAGCGTATAAGTTTTCTCCCCCAGACTTGAATTTACCGTTAATCTTACATGGCCATAGTAGGTAATTACAATAGGATTTGAAATATTGAATTCATAGCTTTCATTGTTAACTGTGACTGAATAAGGCCCATTTACCCCAGACACAATCAACTGTATTTTACCCATGTCCCTTACAAAAGGTATGGAATAATTGCCTGGAGTGTAAATTTTGCAATAAAATTCAGGATGAAAGAGGGATGAGTTGCAAATATGGACCTTAATAGAAGGTTGAATTGACTGGTAATTGAACCTGAGACCCCAAACATGATAGGTTTTTCCTGAAATATTCAGACTCCATGTTTCGTTACCCGTCAAATTTGATTCCGTAAATTGGAATGTGTAAAAGAGAGGCGGGACACTTTCGATCAATGAATAATTGGATGATATATTCATTGCCCCGTTATGGTAATATAATGTGTATTTAAGGTATATTGATTGATTATTAAATCCAGGCCTTCTGGGAAAGGAAATATTTTCAAACTCAGTACCATTTAATTTCATAAAATCATCATAATATGTTTTTGAAAAATTCCGGCCCATATAGTTCACACATATCTTTGTGGAAACGTTGGTTGAAAAATTATACATGCTTCTTTCTTTTAAAGACAGATTTATGGCTGTAGAGCTGTAATTATAATTTGCCTTTACTTCAATCTGTGATGTATAATTCAAAGAAATATTATGCCATAAAACACCAGAATTCAATATATCAATGTCTGGCCATGAAACATAATAAATATGACCATCAAAATCGAACCTTGCATTATTGAAATAGTTCAAGCCTCCAAAATTGGTTAAGGTCATAAAATAAATACTGCTGTTTTCACGGTTGATGTAATTTTCATATTTCACTGGAATACCAAGGTCTGTTCTGTTATCTATGCCTGAACATATTTTTCCCAATTTTATCATAACTTCAGAAGAGTGCATGAATCCTTTGACCACAAGTTTCTTGTAAATTGAAAAATAACTTCCATTACGGGCAATCACAGGCAAGTTTTGTTCTTTTAAATTTCCATTCCAGGAAGTAAAATGGGAATCTATAAGGATCAATCTGCTATGTTTTTCTTCAAATATTCCTGTCTTGTTTTCGTCAGGTATTCCTGATGAACAAAAATTCTGGCTGGAACCTGAGATTGTGGTGTTTCTTATTATGGCAGTGGTATTCCACATTAAAACGTAGTTATGCCATAGACCTGTGTAGTTCAAAACACTTGTTGAATACAATATAACGCTGGCACCCCAAATGGTTATGTTATCAGGAAGGGATGCATTGAGGTAGCCTGTGAAGCTCATATTGTTTTGAAACGATTTGATTTCAAAGGCATTGCTCTCATTGAACCATTCAATCATATTTCTATTTCCCGCCTCAAGCGAAATATTTCCGGAAATCTTAAGGGAAGATAATGGGTTCAAACTGAAGGAAAGTTTCTCATTTGCTGTGGCCGAATAGTTCAAACAAATCATATATCTATTCACTGGAAAATTCCAGTAATCCATTGAACGGAATAGAAATTTTACAGGCATGTATCCTCCTGCTGGCTGCCCGTTCTTGCTTATTCTTGCCACATCATATAGCTCCGACCTGGAATAGTTATAATTGATAGGAGAACTGGCCTCAATTATGGAATTTTTTACGTATATTTGATCTTTGTAAAACATTGTTTTTATGTGGCCTCCCAAAATGTGTGTTGTGTAAATGTATATTTTAGAATTGCTTAAGTTCATCTCTCCCTTAAAATCAAAGGTACTGTTTATTATGTGGATCGTCAGGCCATTTTCATTCCTTATTGTGACATTACCAGATTCACTTTGAATTTTCTCATCCATTATGGTAATATTGGTTTCAAGGCATATTTTGTGTGAACCATTTCCCTGAAATATAAGATTATATCCGCACATTATGCCTCTGTCCGTATTATTTATTGTTAGATTCCCTTCCATATATATGGTTGAACTGTCACTTGATTTAAGATCCATTGGAGTGTATGCCATAATTATATTGCCCCTGTTTTCTCCGTATTGATTCTCCATGGGAAAATGAGGGATGAGCAACAGTACTAATAAAAATGCAATGCCAGTGATTATAACAGTGCACCTTTCCATACAGATGATCCGGACGCTGATCTTCTTATCTATAAAAATCTATGTTGTAATTGTTTAAATTGCACTATCAATTATGGTATTATGAAGTACACAAAGTTTGGAAGAACAGGAATGTTTGTGTCTGTGCTTGCCCTGGGTGCAATGACTTTTGGTGAAACAAACAGTTGGAAAATAGGTGGGTTATCTCAGGAGCAGGTAAATGAAATGGTGAAAAGGGCATACGATTATGGAATCAATCTGTATGATACTGCTGATGTTTACGACAACGGACAGTCAGAAATTGCCCTTGGAAAGGCTGTCAGGTCCATAAGGGATGAGATTCATATTGCTACAAAGGTAAGGGGCAGAATGGGAAAGGGCATAAACCAGCAGGGCCTGAGCCGCTCCCATATTGAAAAGTCTATAAAGGGAAGCCTCCAGCGCCTTGGTACAGATTTTGTAGATATATACCAGGCCCATTCCTATGATTTCGATACACCGGTGGAAGAAACCATAGAGGCATTCCAGAATCTTGTTGAAAATGGCCAGATCCACTACCCTGCACTCTCCAATTTTAGTTCCTGGCAGATGGCAATATTCAACACCGTAGCAAAGGAGAGGCATTATGAAATGTACCAGTCTGCCCAGTTGAACTACTCCATATTGAACAGAGATATTGAAAATCAGGAGATACCATATATCAGGCACGAGGGGATGTCCCTGATGGCATGGAGTCCCCTCCAGGGAGGAGTCCTCACAGGAAAATATGGGAAAAATATTGAACTCAAATCAGGTACAAGGTTTGGAGACAGAGGAATGATATTCCCCTATTTTGACCAGGAGAAGGCCCCTTCCATACTCAGTGTTATAGAGGAGATTGCCAGGGAACAGGGTTGCAAAATGACTGCCATTTCTCTTGCCTGGCTGATTGAGAAAAGATCCATAGTGATCATAGGTGCAAGAAATCTCGAACAGTTTGAGGAGAACATGTCTGCTCTGGATGTATCTCTTACAAAGGAACAGGTTGAGAGAATTGACAAAATTTCATCCCAGAGGGAAATGTATCCGAACTGGATGTTTAAAAGAACATCCGGACCAAAAAACTTCCAGGTAATAGAATAAATTTTTAAGACTAAAATTTAAAATTTTTAATCAGAGGTTATTATCCACAAAGGGCTTGATGGAAGGCCTTACCTTTGCCCATATTTCACTTCTTGCCGCAAGATACTTATTTTCATCCTCAGTAATGCTTATCCTCAGGGGTTTCTGGAAAAAGTCAAATCTCTTATATTCACCAAGGATGATTGACTCGAACATGGCTTCCATAAAAAGCACATAGTTGTTTTTGTCCTGCTTAACAACCCTGGGCTCTCTTGTTCTCGATGAAAGATAGGCAGAAATAATTAGCAGTCTTTCCGATAATTTGCTTCTTTTCCTCATATCACCAAGTATGAAAAGATCCTTAAACCCGTAGTTGCATCCAACAGTGAGATCTCTCAGCATGGATATTTTCTTCACACTGCTCAGCCTCTTGTATTCCCTCTTTCCCTGCAGCTGGGAGGGTTTGTACTGTATGAACATATCCATTGTCCTTCTTCCCTCCGTTGGATAAAACAGTATGCCATTGTTTTTTGCGATCCTTGTGAAAAATTCAAGATCTTCAGATACCCTGAGGTTTTTCCACCCCATATTTTCCTCTACTATTTCCCTCGGTATAACTATGAGTTCAGAGAACAGCATCCTCTTTTCTCTCTGCCTTACGAAGGAGTAAAGCAAATCGGCATAGGCTATTTCGTAAACCTTCTCCTGGTTGAAAAGCACAATATAGCTGCCATTGCTGTTTTTGAAAGCCTCATTTTTAGCAGCCCCCCTGATCATTCCAGCAGACTGTATGATCTTTAATTCCCCATTGAATTTCTTTATGTCCTGGACCGCCTGAGGGTTTATGCCATAGTACGTGTTGTTCATTATGAGTATTTCAAATTTCAGGCCAGTTTCCTCACCTATATCTATGATGCTTTCAATGGATTCCTCAAGAATTGAATCCTTTCCCGTAAAAATGCATATGAAGCTAAGGCTTACATCAGCCTTCTGACTTCTTTTAAGTTCATAGAACCTTATCTGTTGAGAATAACTTTCTGGCACTGTCTGCATATGTAAAATTAAGTGATAAACTTTTGTAAGTAAAAATCGGGGATATTTTATAACTGAAACAATGGAAAATTTTTAATTCGTCTTTATTCGCGAAGGGAGGTTTTTGATTGAATAATCTTAAATAATTGAAGTTAATTTCATTTTAATAAAGTGGTTTTCAATGGATGACAGGAATAGAAAAGTGATGGCTTTAATCGCAGTTGCAATAGTTGTTGTAGCAGGCTTGATCATATACGATGTAGGTGTTGTTAATCATGGCAGCGCAAAGAAAGGCATTATTATTGGAGTTGATTCCAACAATATACAGGGTGTAAGGCTTGATCGCATCGTTTCACTTGATCCGGCAGCCACCACAACCCTCTACGCGCTGGGGGCATACAAATACCTTGTAGGTGGAAATGCCTATGATTCATACCCTCCCAATGAGAAACTGCCCAATGTTACAGATTATCCATCCATGAGCATACAGCAGATTGTAAATCTCTCACCAGATGCAGTAATATCGTTCACAAATTATTCCCAGACCCAGGTTAACGAGCTTCTTTCCCTTGGGATTGACTATGTATTTCTTTCATCTGGAACCAACACCAGTTTCAATCTGATCGAAAGGCAAACAACACTCCTTGGAGAACTTACGGGAACCCAGAGCAATGCCTCAAAGATCAATCAGTGGATAAACGAATCTCTCGCCAAACTGCAAAATGTTTCCATCCCAGAGGAATATTCAATGTTTTATGCCCTTTATCCAGGTTCCCATGGAACATGGACCTCTGGAAACAACACATTCATGAATCAGATGTTTGAATTTGCCCATATGAAGAATATAGCGGCAAACCAGTCAGGTTTCTATGAGATTTCAAATGAAATGATTGTGAGCGGAAATCCACAGGTATTGATCCTTGATCAGTATTTCAATGATTCCCTTGTAAATGAAACACCTTACACTCAAACTTCTGCCTATGCATCCCACAGAATTTATAACATATTCAATGACAATATATTTCAGGAACCAACCTTCAGATCGGTGTATGGCATACAGTGGCTGATCTATAAAGTTTATGGCAACATAGTTTCACTTCCATCATTCCCCATTAACCTCCAGTACAGCCCGGTACCCCAACACGTTGCAGATGAATGAGGAGAAATAGATGTTTAAAAACAGGTCCATCAACATAGGCTGGAAAAAAATTCTAAAGGATTTTTCCTACGGCATAATATTATTAATTTTTTTCATGTCCCTAATTCTTTCCATACTTGTGGGGCCTGTGTCAATTCCATTCAAATACGTATATGAATCTGTTTTATATCAGCTGGGTTACCATGGATTTTCCATTCCTCTAAAATACTATGAAATCGTTGTTATACTCAGAGAGCCAGAAATAATTGGTGCAGCAGCCGTTGGTGCCTCTCTTGCAGTGGGTGGTGCTGTCATACAGAGTATTTTCAGAAACCCCATATCTGAGCCTTATATTACCGGCGTTTCAAGTGGAGCATCCCTTGGTGCAGTTATAGTTATAGTTTCCGGAGTGTTCATATTTGGCGCATTTTCACTGCCTATTTTCGCATTTATTTTTTCTCTGGCAACCGTTGGTATTGTATACTTGCTCTCAATGAGGAATGGGAGAACTCCTCCAGTTGTTATGCTTCTTACAGGAATAGCAATTTCACTCTTTATCACATCAATTGTTGCCCTTCTTCTCTATAGCAGGCCTAACATGGAAAACGAAGTCTTCTTCTGGCTTCTCGGGTCACTTCAGGGAATATCCTGGAAGGAGGATTCCATAATTGTTCCTCTTGTCCTGATCAGTTCAATTTTCCTGTTTTCCATGAGCAGCGAGTTAAATGCTCTGCAGATGGGTGAAGACCATGCAAAATCTGTTGGTGTAAATGTGGAAAGGGCAAAGGCAAAGGCAATAATTGTGTCCACAATAGCGGTTTCAGCGGTTGTTTCCATAAGTGGACTTATAGGATTCGTTGGTCTGATCTTCCCCCACGTTTCAAGGATAATGTTCGGAGGATCAAACAGAAAGGTAATACCGGCATCTGCCATTCTTGGCGGCACATTTCTCGTTTTAAGCAATGACATTGCCCATCTTATTGTTATTGGGGAGGTTATACCCATTGGCATAATAACTGGAATAATTGGGGTTCCATTCTTTATGCTCCTTATGATGAGAATTTCCAGGAGAGGATACTATGACGCTTGAAGTCCAGGGACTGAGATTTAAAAGGGGAAAACTGGAGATAGGCCCTGTAGAACTTTCACTCGATCCAGGGGAAATTATCTCCATTTGTGGAAAGAACGGTTCTGGTAAAACAAGCAGCCTTTATGCCATGGCTGGCCTTGACAGAGTGGATTCGGGAGAAGTAATCATTGATGGCGCAAACATGAAAGACATGCATCCACGGGAGATATCCAGGAAGATTGCAATTGTAAAGCAGGAAATTCCAATGCCCATGAGCTTCACGGTAAATGATATTATGGAGATTTCAGCCTTTTCAAGGGGAAATGACAGAGATGCCATAAATCAATCCCTGGCCATGTGCGGCATATCCCATCTGATAAACAGAGACTTTTCAACGCTGAGCGGAGGAGAGAAAAGAATGGTTATGATTGCCGCAGGCATATACCAGGATTCCAGTTACATATTTCTTGATGAACCCTCTTCCTTTCTTGATATAGATAAGATATCAACCCTTTCGTCCATACTTATGAAATTAAAGAATATGGGGAGAGGAATCATAGTTGTCAACCACGATATCAATTATGCAAGAAAAATTTCGGATAAAATAATGCTTATGAAAAATGGAAAGGTTGTTGCCTTTGGGAAAACCGATGAAACTGTAACTGTGGAGAATCTTGAAAGGACATATGATGCCTATTTTGACAAGTACGATTCGCCTGAAGGCCTTAGATTTTATGCATCATCCAGTCACTTCTGATTTTGATTATTTTTCCGGCTTTTACCTTCTAGATTCTCTTTCAATGTGCTGTAAAAATATGGCATATCCTCCACACTTTTCAGATTAAAGGCAGTTATGCTCCTCCATAGATAGGTGTCAACAAGGCATCCGTCATATAGAAGAGTGATTTCCAGTCTCTCCTTAAGAGCCTTTCCCTTTCTGTCAAAATCTGTGAGAAGTATAACTTCCCTGTACATGGATGATATTTTCATGCAAAAGTCATCAATCCTGTTTCCATCATTCAACTTTATTATTTCTCCCTTAAAGCCAATGCTCCTCAGGGCGGCAACATCGTGATCCCCTTCCACAATGATGGGTTTTTCCAGATTTTTCTCCATTTCGTTCTCTATAATGGATGCCAGCTTCCATCCCTTCAGCTCCAGTACCTCCTGTTCTTTGAAAATTCATTCTCAGACCTTATTATTTCCTGAATAAGGTCAGAGTCGTTAAGGTATCTCACAGAGAGAAGCCTGGATGCAGTTTCTGGACCTATGCC
Organism: Cuniculiplasma sp.; assembly: GCA_023256455.1. Lineage (GTDB taxonomy): Archaea > Thermoplasmatota > Thermoplasmata > Thermoplasmatales > Thermoplasmataceae > Cuniculiplasma. Next base: position 1,734 of record JAGDXN010000041.1, on the reverse strand, counting down.
CCTTCCAGCCAGAACCATAAGTGCAACCTTTCCCCTCTCCCTTACAAGGTGGGCAGATTTTGACAGTGCATTTTTTTCCTTCTGCGTCAGTTTGTCCTTCTGTATTGCCTTTATAATCTCATCCTTGCTGTAAGGGGATACAGCAGCCAGAAGGGTCCCCCCGCATTCCCTGCATTTTAAAGCATTTATATCCCTGACCTTTTCTGTGTGTGTCCAGAAACATTTTGTGCATATGAGGGTAATTTCCTCGTTCAGCAATCTTTCCCTGATGGATTCCACAATAGCCATCGTGGGCTTAAGGGGGCTTATCCTCTCAGAATAGTGGGTAAGGAAAGATTCTGTCCCATTGGAAAAACCCTTTTTTGCGATGAAGTTTATATTATCCATGGATTGGATAAAATCTTTTAACTGGCCCATATCCATATAATCGTACATCATCTTTCTTACCGAATCCTTATAGAGAATGGTATTTCTATATGAGTCTATGATCTTCTCCATTCTTATTCTGGACATATCTGCATCCTTTCTTATAATTCCAAATTTTCTGGCCTCATATAGAAAAACGCCATTAAAGAACCTGGATCTCCTTGCAGTATTTTCAATTATAGCCTCAACATCCCTTTCTTTCAAGCTTTTAATTGTCTTTACAATCTCCTCCGAGCCTATTCTCATTGAAGATCTTAAATATATATGATAGGGTGAATAGTCTGTTTCCACACTTTCCCCGGTTATGGATGATATTATGGATGCAATGATTTCAGACAGGGCAAAGTTAGCCTTTGTTCCCAAAAGAATCTGTATTATGATCTCGTTTCCCTTTGATTCCACAATTATTCTGTCAGATAATCCAAGATCGTTTTCATACCACTCCTTAAGTTTTTTTGCAGATTCAGATTCAACATGATCCCCTATGACCCCAGTAGATCGGTTGATGGATACTCTCTGGGTTACATCAGGAAGAACGGGTATATCCTCACCTGTCCATTTTGGGGTAAGTGCTGCCGTCCTGAAAGGCTCAACAAATATCTTTTCCTCATCCATTCTTACTGTTCTCCAGGTTGAACCCCTTATGACAAAATATGAACCGGGTTCAATTTCACTGAGCACATATCTTTCGTCAAGAGTGCCTACAAATCTCTTGTTTATTATATCAATAACCCTGTAATTTTTTTCACTGGGTATCATGGAAATATTTCCAATAAAATAGTCCAGTGTTCCATATCCTGGTGTGACAACATTATCATTAACATGGATCTTCCTTGAATCGTTGAGGAAGTTAAGTACATCCATATACTCTTCCAGCGACAGATTTCTAAAGGGATATGCCCCTATAATTATTTGATAGAATTCATCTGCATTGAATTTTCTCATCTGGTGTACTCTCAAAATTATCTGGTTTGCCAGTGTTGCCATGGATTTTTCCCTTATGATCACCGGTTCCAGTATACCTTCCTGAATCTGGTTTACAATGGCGTTTGCCTCTTCCAGTTCAATTATGTCACTGCACAATATTATTCCCTTTGATACGCTACCTATCCAGTGCCCCGATCGTCCTATCCTCTGGATTAACTTGTTTATCTGCCTGGGTGAATTGAATTGGATCACAAGATCAGCCGATCCAATATCTATTCCAAGTTCAAGGGAAGATGTGCATATTAACCCTTTAATTTCTGACGCCTTGAACTTTTTTTCAGCTTCTTCCCTGATATCCCTTGAAAGTGACCCATGATGGAC
>JAGDXN010000016.1 GCA_023256455.1 Cuniculiplasma sp. | reverse complement strand
GATTGGTCAGGCCAAGTTTGAGTATATTTGCACATATTCCTGCTGAATCAAGGGAATCCTTTACATAATTGTAGGATGCACCGGAGGTTATGATTCCAAACTTACTCCCGGGAAAGTTCTCAATCCTATTCAATGAATTGAACTCACTATCATCAGAAAGGAGGGCCATTTTATGAGTCAGTTCTGGCTTCAGTTTCCTTGCATTGGATGGTACTGAGCTGAACCTGTTTCTTTTATCCTTTATTCTCACTTCCATCGATTCCGGTTTGATCCTTTCTCCGAAAACAACAGGGGCCCTCATATGGCTCACCCTGGTTGTTGTCCTGAACAATACAGGCAAAGAATATTTTTCACTGAGTATATAGGCGATTTTGAGAAAATCCTTGGCCTCCTGGGGATCGGATGGCTCAATCATGGGGGCGTGGGCCAGATCTGCATATCTTCTGTTGTCCTGTTCATTCTGGGATGAAAACATGGATGGATCATCTGCTGTCATGACAACCATGCCACCATTTATTCCAGTATACAGGGATGTTACAAAGGGATCGGCAGCAACATTCAATCCCACATGCTTCATAAACACAAAACTTCTCTTTCCCGCAAGGGAGGCACCATATGCCATTTCATAGGCAACCTTTTCATTGATGGAATACTGGAAATACATTCCACACTCTGGGGCTACCTTCATCAAAACCTCCCCAACTTCGCTTGAGGGTGTTCCAGGATAGGTTGCTGCAAAACCAACGCCCGATTCCATGGCTCCCCTTGCAATGGCCTCATTTCCAAGGAGAAGCATCACATTGCCTGAATCTGAAAGAATATTTTTTAAGAATGACATGAATTAATCATGCAGCTTTCATACTTTTAATCCATGCCTTACATATCTGGTATTATTTTCTCACAACAGTACTCTCTCTGATCTGGCCTATGGAAATTACCTTCACGGGCTTTCCGGTGAGCTTTTCAACCATTGAAACGTAATCCTTCATTTCCGGGGGAACGGCTTCATATCCAGTTTCCACAATATGCCTTATTTCGCTTTCGCTCATCTTGCCCCAGCTGTCCATTTCAATGTATTCCGGTTCAGCCACAGCCTTCCCAAGAAGGGCATCCACAGGAATCTTCACGTTTTTACCATAGGATTTGCATATCCTTATGGTTTTAAATTCCCCAAGTACATCAAGCTTTGTTATGGATATTTCATCCACATCATTGAGGTTGGCGGCATAGTTAACCAGAGGTATGTCAAGCCACCCCACTCTCCTGGGCCTTCCTGTGGTTGTTCCATATTCTCCCCCTGCCTCTCTAAGCCTGTCTGCCTCCTGGCCGTGAAGTTCCGTTGGGAATGGCCCCTCTCCAACTCTGGACGTGTATGCCTTTACAACGCCAATGATCCTTTGGATCTTCCTGAGGGATATGCCGCTTCCCGTATGAAGTGCCCCTGATATGGTATTTGATGACGTCACGTAAGGATAGGTCCCGAAATCTATGTCTAAAAGCGTACCATGACCGCCTTCAAAGACCATGTGCCTGTTATTGTTAACAGAATCCATAAGAAAATATTCTGTCCTTGTCACATATTTGCTGAAATAGTTCCATTTTTCATGTAATTCCCGGGCTATTTTTTCCAGCTCAATGTCATCAAAGGGTGAATCCTGAAGTTCAGAACTCCTCAATTCCCTTATGAATTTGAGTTTTCTCAGAATCCTGTTTTCATCCTCAAGATCCTCAATTCTTATGCCATTTCTTGAATATTTTTCCTCATAGGTTGGGCCAATGCCATGGGACGTGGTTCCAATCTTCATGTCCCCTCTCATCCTTTCCTGCGCCCCATCCATGAACTTATGCATTCTTGTTACAACGTGTGCAGCTGAACTTATGTATATATGGAGTTTTGGATTTTCCACAAGCACATCCCCAATCTCCTTAACCAGGGCTTCCGGGTCAATGACCATGCCATTGCCAAGAACGATGCTTTCAGCCTTAAGTGAACCTGCGGGAAGAAGGTGGAATTTAAACTTTCCCTTGCCGGTCACAACAGTGTGCCCGGCGTTTGTTCCACCATTATATCTTACAAGGACAGAATCCTCCTGGGATATAAAATCCGTTATCTTTCCCTTCCCCTCGTCTCCAAACTGCAGACCCAAAACAAGATTTCTCATGTAAATACAGTGGTATTTCTTTCATGTATTAATTAGGTTTGCTATGAAAGGATTACTTAATTGCTTTGATTAATTCATTCCCTGTTTCCACATATTATGCATACTGTGATTTGCAGGCCGGTGCCATATATTTGAACAGTTATTTCGAAATATACCTTATCTGTAAAGTATATATTTTATGTGTATCATTCAATATTCCACTGTGATTTAAATTGATCGAGCACAGAACTAAGAAAAAGGTTGAAATGGACACAAAATCATGCAGGGAATTGCTCAGGAATCCCTTAAGATTCATGGAACATGGAAATGTAACGTTCATTGACCACGAAAAGGATGATCAATACAGAATAACATTTACATGGAAGAAGTTCGGGATTTCAAGGGAGAACAGTTTTCTATTCACAGTATCAGAAAATGAGGATGCCATAATATATCAGAGCGACAAATCTTCACCCGGTTATTTCATGATGAATTTTGCAATTTATAATGATAGGGGATCAAATTCCCTCATATCACTGACGGCAAGGATGGATACTGCCTATTTGATGGGTGATAAAATCGTGAGGGATGAGTTTGTGGAAACCGTGGATGAAATCTTAAATGAGGGAATCAAAAAAATAGAGGATTTCGATTTCACGACCCTTGGAAAAAATGGCAGAAAATAGTTGAACCATTTTTTTAAAAATTTTTAAAATGTTCCATTTGTGGAATCATTATTAAAGGATAGAATTTCTGAACTGTACTGATGCAGGTATATATTATCTAAAAGGTTTTCATTGAAATAGTCATTATGGAAATATGTCATATATCACAATTGATAATGGAAAACTGAAAATTCCAGATAAGCCAACAATAGGATACATAGAGGGAGATGGAATAGGTCCCGATATAACCTCAGCAATGATTGACACCGTAAATGCATCACTGGAAATTGCCTATGGGGGCTCAAAATCCATAGAATGGGAGAAGATACAGGCAGGAGAGGAGGCCTATGAGAAGACGGGAAAGCATCTTCCCCAGCAATCCCTTGATCAGCTGTCAAAATGTGTCATATCTATTAAGGGGCCATTAACAACCCCCGTTGGCCAGGGATTCAGAAGCCTTAATGTGACATTGAGGCAGCATTTTGATCTATACGCAAACGTCAGACCGGTAAAATATTTCCCCGGAGTGCCTTCACCTGTTACCCATCCCGAAAATATGAACATGGTCGTTTTCAGGGAAAACACAGAGGATCTTTATGCAGGAATTGAATGGAAATACGATTCAGAGGAGGCAAAGAAGATAAGGCAGTTCCTGAACTCACAGTTCAACGTTGATCTATCTGATGACACGGGAATAGGAATAAAGCCCATAAGCAGGTTTAAGAGTCAGAGGCTCGTAAGGAAGGCCATAGAGTTCGCCATCGCAAACAGGAGAAGGAGCGTTACCCTTGTGCATAAGGGAAACATTATGAAATACACAGAGGGTGCATTCAAGGACTGGGGATATGAGGTTGCAAAAAATGAGTTTGGAAATATGACAGTCAGGGAAGAGGAATATCTGCAGAATCCTGATGCATTTTCTGGAAAGATCGTTATGAAGGATCGTATTGCAGACAATATGTTCCAGCAGGTTCTTACAAGAACTGCAGAGTATGATGTTATAGCAACGCCCAATCTTATTGGTGATTTCCTCTCTGATGCCCTTGCCGCACAGGTTGGAGGTATAGGTATTGCCCCTGGAGCAAATATCGGTGACATATATGCCATATTTGAGGCTGTGCATGGAACAGCACCAAAATATGCAGGCATGGATGTGGCAAACCCAACATCCCTGATTCTGTCTGGCGTAATGATGCTTGACCACATGGGATGGCATGAGGCTGCGGAAATTTTGGACAGAGCGGTTACAGAATGCTACAGGGATCAGAAGGTCACTCAGGATATTGCCAGGGTGATAAATATTAAGGCACTGAAATGCTCAGAATTCGCAGACGAAATCATAAAGAGAATGAAAAAAGTCAAAGAATGAAATCATAAATAATTTCATTCAGCGTTTTTCCCCTTATAATTTTTTTACTGCTTCCAAAATATTCTGTCAAATATTCAAAGTCGTTTGATGAATCTCCTGTAAAGTCTATTCTGTCTGAGAATTGAAGTTTCTCCAGTCTTTTTGCGCAGTCCGCAAGGGATCCATAATGCATTATCTCAATTACAGGCCCATCCACCTCCTTCAATGAAGTTCCCTCTTCACTGTACTGATCTGTTATTATATGCACGGTTTCGGGAAGTTCATCCATATAATCCCAGCCCGAATTGAGAAGTTTTGCAACCTCATTCTTTGTATCTTCAGTATCTTCCCTGTTCAGGAAATAGTTGTGGGAAGATTCCGGACCGAAGGCATTTTCTATCCTTCTTTTAACCATTTCACCAACCCTGTTTTTGAAAAAGACAAACTCCTTATCCGGTATCATATAAATCTGTCCTCTCAGGCCAGAATTGGATATGGAATTCAGTGAAATGTCCATGATTCTCTCCACGGCCGGAGCTATTTCGGAGTATGCCCTTATTACCACCGGAAAGTTATCCGTTCTGATCCTGGAAAATTTGAACGGATATTTTCCTTCAAGAAAATCTATCCTTTTATTATTTCCCCATGCTGTGAATTCTCCCTCATCCCTTTGAATGTTTTTTTCCATGCACCCATCATTTTCAATTATGTCCATAACAATGCTCTCAAAAACCGGATATTTTTCAGAGATCTCCTGAGAAAGATACATGGATGTGAGGGGTGCATTTTCAGGATGAACAACACCCAATCTGTATCCATCCATCAGACTGGAAACTATCTCATGTACCATGGAAAAAATGGGCATGGATGGATCAATGAATGAAAATTTCTCCTTTCTGTATGATCCTGAATGAACAGATCTATCCCCAAATTTTCTGTATATGGATCCGAGGCCTGTCACCTCCATGTAAAGGATCGCCCTGTCAATTTCACTCTGGCAGGATTTTATGGTCTTTCCCGTTTCATGGCTGTAAATATTGATCATATCCCTGTTTTTCCTTAAATTTTCCAGAGATTCCATCAATATTTTTCCACATTTCATTGGGCTTACAACATTCCTGCCCTTATCATCCCTCTTTTCTTCCCATGATCCCTCCACTTCTCCAAGTGGGCTACCGTCAAACCTGCTGTAAACCTTCATCTACTTCACATCCTTCCAGAAATGGCACAGTGATCCATATCCCCTGCCCATGGGGAAGGAATTTTCTATGGCACCCTGAAGGTAATCCCTGGCAAGGTTAACTGAATCTTCCAGGTTTTTTCCTCTGGCAAGATAGGCAGCTATGGCTGATGAATATGTGTCTCCTGTCCCATGGGTATTATCCGTATGAATCCTCTTTCTTGTAATTTCCATTTCACCCTTATGGGTATAAAGAATATCTGTGGAGTAATCTCCTGATGAATGGCCGCCCTTTAGAAGAACAGAGGAACCAGTTATTTCATAAATTTTCCTTGCAGCTCTAATCCTGTCTTCCATATTTTTAATGGAAATTCCACTCATCCTTTCCCCTTCCGGTATATTGGGGGTTATGAGCGTTGCAATTTTACCCAGTTCATCCATGAGCGATTTAAGGGCATCATCCTTCAGTAGAATGGCACCGGACTTTGATATCATCACAGGATCAATAACAACATTTTTCACATCATATTGCACAAATTTTTTGTAAACTGTATGAATAATTTCTGAGGAGAAAAGCATTCCAGTCTTTGCACTGTCCGTGCCCATATCGGACAGTATGGCATCCATCTGCTTTCCCACAAATTCCTCACTTACTGGCAATATCCCTGTCACTTCATGGCTGTTCTGGGCAGTGAGTGCGACAATAACTGATGTGGCAAAAACATTCAGTGATGTAAGTGTTTTTATGTCTGCCTGGATGCCCGCACCGCCCCCGGAATCTGAACCTGCGACGGTCATTACTCTCGGTATCATAATTTCAAATGCCCGGTGGGTTAATTATTATTTTTTTTATTGTCTTTGCAGATATAATCAATTCTTTTCATAGCTGCAATAAAAATTAATATATGCACTTTTCATTAATCAAATATGAGAAAAAAACTTTTCAATGACCAGAGGCACTCGGGGAACATTGGAATAGGTGTTCTGGCTACATTTCTTTCATTGCTGATTATGGGCCCCATACTGGGAGCAGGCTGGATAATTTCAGGCCTTTTTGGAGGATTAATTGCAAGAGGAAAGTTGAGAGGTCTGGTCGCAGGTTTGATCGGAGGCCTTATTCTTTCCATTGCCATTATTGAGGTTTCCTATTATATATTGCCATCAACCATAACAACCATAACATCCTATACGGGAAACTTTTACCTTGTCCATCAAATTGTAAACGTATATTATCAGGAAAGGGCATCCATCAGGGGTTCCGATCCACTCCATTCAATCATTGCCATAATAGTTGAAGGAACTGCAATACCTGCAATTGGTGGATTAATTGGTGGTGCAATCATCCCTGACGAGGCGGAACTGGATTAAAAATCATCTTCCTTTTTAATTTCCAGTTTTTCATATCTTTTTTCAATTGATTGAACTATATTTTTAACAACTTCTCCTTTTTCCACGCCCAGATATCCCATTATCTGAGGATCAAGACCGCATGGGCGGATCTTCATGAAACCCTGCAGTACCTCTTTGCTGTAGTTGATTGATATTCCATGGAATGAAACGCCTTCCCTTATTTTCATCCCTACGGAGCATACCTTCCTGTCACCCTCAGGGGAGTTTGAAACCCATATGCCCGGCTCATCTCCAAAATGTGTTTTAAATCCCATGTTTTCCAGAGCATCCGTTATAATGCTCTCCATGTTTTTCACAAAAAGGGGAATGTCCATGCTGTTATACTGTTCAAATACCCGTACAACGGGATATAATATTACCTGCCCGGGACCATGATAGGTGACATCTCCTCCCCTTTCAACCACAATGGGATTAATTCCAGGAAAATTTTCCCTTTTGGAATTTCTTCCTATGGTGTAGATGCCTGGAGAATGTTCCACCATAATAAAAGTATCAGGAATTTTATTATCCCTTCTCAGGGAATGGATCTTTCTCTGAAAAAGGAGGGTATTTTCATAGTTTTTAATGCCAAGATCAATTAATTGGCTTGAAGTGAAGGGGTTTGTCATAGGCTATCTGTGCCGATTCCTCTATACCCTCAGATATGGTTGGGTGAGGATGTATGGTTGCACCGATATCCTGTACATTCAGTCCAGCCTCAACCGCCAGAGAAAGTTCGGATATCATTTCTGATGCGTGTGGTGCTGCAATTCCCGCACCTGTAACTGTTCCATCTTCGGCATAGTATATGGAATAGAAACCCTGCGAGCTGTTCAGACCCTGGCTCCTTCCATTTGCAGCCAGAGGATATCTTGTGGCCTTATCGCCCTTCTCTCCCGTATATGCAATTTCTGGATCTGAGAAGACTACAATTGGCATTGCGTAATAATCAATGGTTGATTTCTTGCCTGCGATGTTATCTGCCACAACTTCACCCTCATAGAAGGCCTTGTGCGCCAGCATGGGTCCACCTGATACATCACCAACTGCGTAAACATTGGTTTCGCTTGTCATCTTCCTCTTGTCAGTCTTTATGAAGGGCCCATCCATTTCAAGTTTGAGGTTTTCCAGGCCAAAGCCATCTGTGTTTGGCTTTCTTCCCACAGTTACAACAACAGCATCTGCAGATAGATTTGCACCGGATTCCATTCTTACATAGTATCTGTCCCTCTTTTCAACAGATGCCACCTTGGCTGAAAGCATTACCCTTATTCCAAGTTCCTTCATCTTTCTCTCAGCGGGCTTGACAAGTTCAGGATCTATTCCTGATAATATGTTGGGGAGCATTTCAATAATGGTTACCTGTGAACCCAGTTTTGCGAATGCGGTTCCAAGTTCCACACCTATGTATCCGCCGCCGATGATTATGAGATCCTTTGGAACAGTCTTGACATCAAGTATTTCCCTGTTATACATCACATCCTTGAATGTTGGGATCTGTACAGGTGAAGATCCTGTTGCAATTACAAGATTATCGCACTGGTGGACTTCACTTCCAACCTGAACGTGCTGCTTATCCTGAATTACAGCCTCGCCTGTAATAATCTTTACGCCGTATACTCTGCACAGCGTTTCAATACCGGAAACAAGCCTGTTTATCATGGTCCATTTCCAGTTCTGCCATTGTGTCATATCAATGTTATAACTGATTCTTACTCCCGGCAGGGATTTTAAATATCCGAGGTTGTTGGCCATTTCAATAAGGGCCTTGGATGGAATGCATCCGTAGTTGAGACATTCCCCACCGATCTTGTTCTTCTCCACAAGAAGAACTGATTTTCCTCTCTGGCCAAGCCTTATTGCAGTTGAATAGCCTCCCGGTCCTCCTCCTATTATTATTGCGTCAAATTTCACCTTTTTCTCACCTTATAAGGAATGAAATGGGGTCCTGAAGATATCCCTTTACTTTTGTTATGAATCTGGCTGCATCAGCCCCATCTATGAGTCTGTGATCACATGACAGGGATATATACATTATGTTTTTCGCATTCATTCCATCAGCTTCATTCAACATCCTGTGTACAGCCATAATGGCAACCTCAGGATAATTGATTATGGGCGTTGAAAGGATCCCTCCTATGCTTCCCACATTGCTTACCGTAAAGGTGGAATCCTGTACATCCTGCAATGTGAGTTTGTTTTCCCTAGCTTTCTTTGCAAGTTCTGCAATCTCTTCAGATATCTGCACAACCGATTTATCAATGGCATTCCTGACCACTGCAACTGTCAAACCATCAGGGGTGTCGATGGCAACTCCTATATTTATATTCTTCTTGAAAATATATTTCTTGCCAGCCTCATCATAATGGGCATTGAATTTGGGAAAATCTGTCAGTGCAACTGCTACTGCCTTAACAAAGAATGGTGTCAGAGTTACCTTTGAACCTTTTTCCTTAAGGTCATTCATGGTGGACACAATCTTTGAAATATCAACAGTTTCTGCAACCATGAAGTGAGGCATGAGCTGCTTTGATTTTGTCATCTTCTCAAATATGAGCCTTCTAAGACCTCTGGGCTCGAATGTCTGATCTCCTTCAGTACTCTTTATCTTTACCTCTTCTGGGGCCTGAGGTTTTATTTCAGCTGCATTTTCATTCTTTGGTGGCTGTGCCTGAACTGTGGGCTGTGCGGGTGCAGCTTCAGCCTTTGGCTTTTCTGCAGAAGCCTGGGCTGGATTGACAGGTTTTGTTGCTGATATTCCTGCTTTTTTCATTTCCTCTGCTTCTTTCAGTTCCCTCTCTGTCCTGTCAAGATCCTCTATGGTAATCCTTCCATTTGGACCTGTAGGTTTAACCTGATCCAGATCTATACCCCTTTCCTTTGCAATTCTTCTTATTGTGGGTGATGCAAGAACTCTCCTCTCATCTCCTCCTTCTGTCATTTTTTTATCAACTCCGCTTTCCACCTTAACTTCCTTTTCAGGTTTTTGTTCCTCTTTGGAAGGCACTTCTGATTCCTGAACAGTTTCCTTTCCATCGTCTATCTCTATAATTTCCTTTCCGACCTGAACCACATTTCCTTCCTGGTAGAGGATTTTCAGCACTTTACCTTCAACAGGGGATGGTATGCTTATATTGACCTTATCGGTCATTATTTCAACCATCTCCTGATCTTTCTTTACGGTGTCACCTTCCTTAACGAGCCATTTTATGATTTCGCCTTCGGTAACTCCCTCTCCAATATCTGGTAACTTAAATTTAAACATTTCTATCACCTGTATTCCTGAAGCTTTCTCACAGCCTTCAGTATTCTTGTCTCATTGGGCATATAGTAGTCCTCAAGCCTGTAAGGGAAAGGTGTATCCGGCCCTGTAACCCTCAGGATTGGGCCCATGAGGTAATCTATTGCCCTCTCTGCAATGAATGCAGATATTTCGGCACCCATGCCTAGAGTTCTTGGTGCTTCATGCACAATTATAACCTTACCTGTCTTCTTTACTGAATTCAAAATGGTTTCCCCATCATAGGGCATTATTGTTCTCAGATCTATAACGTCTGCATTCAGATTGTTCTTTGAAACTGTATTCAGGACAAGGGGAACCATGGATCCATAGGTCACGAATGTAAGATCGTCACCTTCATGGACAAGGGAAGCCTTTCCTATGGGAACTTCATAATCCTCATCAGGGACATCATTCTTCATGCTCCTGTAGAGTCTTTTTGGTTCCAGGAATATTATGGGATCATTATATTTCAGGCTTGCAGACAGGAGACCCTTTGCATCATAGGGGTTTGATGGCGATATAACTGTAAGACCAGCAGTATGGGCAAAGTATGCCTCTCCACTCTGGGCATGATAGAGACCACCCTTAATTCCTCCTCCATATGGTGTCCTGAGGACCATGGGAACGTTGTAACTTCCTCCACTTCTGTATCTCATCTTTGCAGCCTGATTCACCAATTGATCAAAGGCGGTGAATATAAAGTCCTGGAACTGTATTTCCGGTACTGGCCTGAGGCCGCTCACAGCCATTCCTATGGCCATTCCAACAATACCAAGCTCCACAAGGGGTGTATCTATCACTCTTTCTGTACCGTATTTTGCCTGAAGGCCATCGGTTACCCTGAAAACTCCTCCATCCTTTCCAATATCCTCTCCAAGGAGGATTATGGAATCATCCCTGGCCATAAAGGAATCAAGCGTTGAATTGATGGCCTGAACCATGTTTAATTGTTTTGAACTCACAGTATATCACCCTTTTCCTCTTCAATAATCCAATTAGAATTTTCATAAACGTCCTGGAACATTGTTTCTGGCTTTGGAGGCGGAACCTTTTCCCTCTCCTCAAACTTTCTGTCCACAAGCTCCTTTGCCTCATTTTTGATCTTCTCGATCTGGGCATCATCAATATATCCTTTTTCTTTCAGTTTCTTTTCTGCAATAACTATGGGATCGCCCTCAGATCCTTCCGGAATTGTATCTGTTCTGTATTTTGAAGGATCATCTGAAGTTGAATGGGGCCCCATCCTGTAACTTACCGCTTCAATAAGAACCGGCTCCCCTGTATTTCTTGTTTTTTCCACCTCAGCCTTTGCAACTTCATACATTGCAAAGAGATCGTTTCCATCCACTTTGAGTCCCCTCATTCCATAGGCCTCTGCCTTCTTCCATATTTCCACCTTTGTCTGCTTTTCCACAGGAAGGGATATGGCCCATTTGTTGTTCTCGCAGAGGAATACTACGGGCAGATCAAATACAGCTGCCATATTCATTGCTGCGTGGAAATCAGGTGTTGACGTGGAACCGTCACCGAATGTTGTCACAACAATATTCTTTTTCTTTCTGTATTTAATGGCATATGCTGCTCCAGCTGCCAGGGGTAGGTTGGTTGCCACAGGACTCTGGACAGACATGAAGTTGTATTCCTTCGCACTGTAATGTGAAGGCATCTGTCTTCCCTTTTCATTGTCCATGCTGTTTCCCATTATCTGGTCAATGAGTGTTTCCACTGGAACTCCTCTGTGGAGCATGAAAGGAACATCCCTGTAATATTCGTATATGAGATCATCCTTTTCAAGTGCCATGGACATTCCAACCTGGAGTGCCTCCTGTCCCATTGTGGGAGTGTAGAATCCTACCCTTCCCTGCCTCTGAGCTGTCACAATCTTCTTGTCCAGGGTTCTTGCAAGAACCATGGTCCTGTATGCATTTACAAACATCTCTTTTTCATCCATAACCTACTCACCTCGAATTTAGCGTAATATTTTTCATGGCCCAACCTTCAAAGGCATGGTAAGATGTCCTTACCAGTGGACCTGATGCCACGAATTTAAAGCCCTTTTTATATCCCATGGTTTCAAGTTTTTTAAATCTCTCCATTGAGGAATATTCTGTAACTGGAATCTGCTTTCTTGAAGGCCTGAGATACTGGCCTATGGTAAGAATATCCACGCCCACAGAAATCAGATCCTCCATGGTTTCCTCAACCTCATCATCACTTTCTCCATGACCAAGCATTATGGAGGATTTTGTCGTGATGGATGGGATTTTTTCCTTAACGTATTTCAGTACTTTTAAGGATTGATCATATCCTGCCCTTCCATCTCTTATTACTGGTGTCAGTCTCCTGACAGTTTCAACGTTGTGTGCCAGAACGTCAGGTGGGTTTTGAAGAACAATATCGATCAGTTCTTCCTTTCCCTGGAAATCTGGAATCAGGGCTTCCACCAGAACGTTGATCTTTTTAACTTCACCTATGGTTTTTGAGTAATGGGCTGCACCCATGTCCGGGAGGTCATCCCGATCGACCGATGTTATGACGGCATATTTGAGGCCCATTTTCTCCACTGATTCTCTTACCTTAATGGGCTCCAGTGGATCAAGGGGTTCCATATTTCCATGGGTTACCGAACAGAATCTGCATCCCCTTGAACAGTTCTTCCCGAGGATCATGAAGGTTGCTGTACCGGAATCCCAGCATTCTGATAGATTGGGGCATCTGGCCTCTTCACAAACTGTGTGGAGAGAACCACTTCTCATTATGCTGTTTATGGTGTTGTAATTTTCTCCACCAGGAAGTTTAACTTTTACATAATCCGGTCTATTAATCACTGAGGTTACATTTTTTCAATATATACTAAATTATCTCTTTTTATAAGGGTTATTTTTAACAAAGATTACATGGAAATATGGGAGACGTTTTCATTAATATTTTTTAGATCATTTCGAAACTTTTATTACTTTATGAAAAATGCAGATTGACTTAGGGGCTGTAGCTTAGCATGGTTGGAGCACCCGGCTGATAACCGGGAGGTCACCGGTTCGAATCCGGTCAGCCCCATTTAGAGCTATAAGCAAGTCCTATTCTCTAACAGATA
>JAGDXN010000065.1:7771-13517 GCA_023256455.1 Cuniculiplasma sp. | reverse complement strand
CTTCCGGCTCTGCGATCTATGATCCTATCGTCCTTTCTTGTGCCATAATTCGCCCTGAAGGCTATGTCGCCAGGCTTTACTTCCATGCCAAGGCCCATGGCTTCAAAGGGACCCCTTCCCGTATATACCTTTCTTGGATCATAACCAAGAATGGAAAGATGGGATGTGTCTGAACCGCATACTATACCCTGATCCACAGAATACATCAAGCCAGATATACCGTTCCTTGCCATCCTGTTCATATTTGGGGTGTATGAGGCCTCCAGGGGAGTCCTGCCTCTAAATTTTTCCGATGGTCTGTCCCCCAGGCCATCCATTATGATGAGAATTATGGATTTTTTCATCAGGTCCCCTCTGTCCAGGAATTGGCATATTTGATCTGTTCCTCTGTGGGCTCATCAATTTCAATTCCCTGGCTTTTTAATCGTATCTTTGCAACTTCCATATCCACTGTTTCAGGCACTGCATATACGGCTGGCTTCAGATCCTTATGATTCTTCACAAGATATTCTGCCGTCAGTGCCTGTATGGCAAAACTCATGTCCATTATTTCCACAGGATGTCCCTGGCCGGAAGCAAGATTGACCAGTCTTCCGTCTGATATGAGATATACAGTATTTCCGTTCTTCAATTTATATGACTTTACTGATTCCCTCACCTGTTTGGATTCAACACATTCTTTCTCAAGTCTTTCTGTATCGATTTCATTATTGAAATGTCCTGCGTTAGACAGTATTATACCATCCTTTGCCTCCATAATGGAATCCATATTTACCACAGATTTCATTCCCGTGGCTGTTACAACCATATCTGATTCCTTTATTGCCTTCTTGATGGGCATCACATCATAGCCCTCCATGGTTGCCTCATTGGCCTTCACAGGATCTATTTCTGTGACAGTTACCCTTGCCCCCATCCCCTTCATTCTCAAGGCTATACCCTTTCCGCAATATCCATATCCCACAACAGTGACTCTTTTCCCGGCAAGGAGTATGTTGGTGGAGTTCATTATTCCATCAAGGGCGCTCTGGCCAGTGCCATATCTGTTGTCAAAGAGATGTTTCATATTGGCGTCATTCACATCAAACATTGGAAACCTGAGGGCGCCCTGCCTTTCCATCACTTTCAGCCTGTTAACTCCTGTTGTGGTTTCTTCATTCCCTCCAATAATATTTTCAATAAGATCCATTCTGTCTATATGCAGCAGTTTTACAAGATCACCGCCATCATCCACAATGATATTGGGCTTTGAATCAAGAACCCTGTGCAGGTAATCATAATATTCCTCTTCACTTTCCCCTTTTTTAGCGTTCACATCCATTTTATAGTCATTCTTTAAGGAAGCAACAACGGAATCGTCCGTGCTAAGGGGATTGCAAGAAGCCATGTGCACTTCGGCTCCACCCTCTTTCAAAAGGAGGGCAAAGATTCCAGTCTTCGCCTCAACGTGAAGAGCCATTCCAACCCTGAGACCCTTAAAGGGTTTTTCCTTCAGAAATCTCTCTCTTATGCTTGCACTCACTGGCATATGGGTTCTTGCCCAGTCCAGCCTCAAATATCCCTTATTTTGCAATTCATTCATTTCCATTCACCCGGATCTATATTCAAAAGGATTCCCCCATTAATAAGTGTAATTCTTTTTACAGCATTTCTTCTTATGGATGAAACTGCAGGCATTCTAATACCACCATCTTCAAGAATCACAGAGGCTATGAAAACATACATTTCGTCAACAAAGCCAGCCTTTAAAAAGGATTGTGCGGTAATTTTACCACCTTCCACAAGTAAATTCCTGTATCCCATGGAATACAGAATCTCCAGGGATTTTGCAAGATCGAAGGGTGTGCCGCATTTAATATATTGGATATTTCCGGAAATTCCGTCTTTGATCTCATTGAGAATTAAGGTTTTTCTCTCTCCATGGAGTATTTTATAATTTTTTCCATCGATGGTGAGCCCAGGATCGATTACTATTCTTGCGCTTTTGCAATTGCCGCCCACCTTTAGTTCAGGGTCATCGAGGATCACTGTGTTCTTTCCAATGATTATGCCATCAGACTTCTCTCTCAGAGACAGTACTCTTTTCCAGTCCTCATCTGAGGAAAGGGCAACCCTCTTTCCATCAGGTCCTGAGATATAGCCGTTTAGGCTCTGGGCCATATTCAAAATAACATGGGGTCTATTCACCAGTATGTATATTTTCCTCTAAGTTATTTTTTCCCATAAAACCCAGCCGTTTTTATTCCATTCAGACAGGAAAACCATATCATCTCATTACAAGCAAAGAAAGGCAGAATTGTGTTAATTTATTTTTCAGGGACAGGATAAATATCACATTTAAAACAAAGAGTTTGACAGGAGCCTTACTTTGATTCATAACTCTTAATTACGCCACAGGAATAATGAATTATGGAATTATCCTTAATAGAGAGACTCACAGAAGGAGCAGTTGAAAAATCATCCTTTTCTCTCTATCCACATCAGAAAGAATCCATAGAATTAATAGAACAGGATAAGAGTGTACTGGTTTCAGTTCCAACAGCCTCTGGAAAATCCTTAATTGCATACTATGCCATATTGAGGATCTTAAAGAAAGGTGGAAAGGCCATATATATTGCACCATTGAAAGCGCTTGTAAAGGAAAAGTTCGATGAAATAAGGAATATTATGGGCCAGGAATTCACAGTGGGCATAAGCATGGGTGATTACGATTCTGGCAGTGATATTATAAAAAGATTTGATGTACTGGTATGCACATCTGAAAAGGCAGATTCCATGATGCACCATTCTCCCGATTATTTCAGTGAATTATCTCTAATGGTTATAGATGAAGTTCACAATATTGGAGATCAGACGAGAGGTCCAACAATTGAAATGATCATCACAGTTGCGAAAAGAATAAATCCTGAGATACAGATGGTTTTGCTTTCTGCCACTTTGAAGAATTATAAGCAGATAGGGAAATGGCTCAATGCAGAAGCAGTTGTAAGTGATTTCAGGCCAGTACCACTGAAAAAATTTATAATTAACAGAAAAAAGGTAATGGATATCAATCTTGAGGAAACAGGAAGGTTAAAAAATGACATCACAGACATAGTCGAAAAGACGCTGGATGATGGGGGCCAGGTTCTAATTTTTTTAAACACACGGAAGAGGGCAGAGGGGTTTGCCAGAGATATGGCAAATGTGCTTAAGGCAAAATACCTCAGAAACGAATTAAAATTTCCATCTGATGATTCATCAAGATTTGTGGAACTTTTAAAGGAAACCATCCCTTATGGAGTTGCATTCCACCACGCTGGTCTGCCCTATTCCTACAGGGAGTTTATAGAAGAGAACTTTAAGGCCGGAAATCTGAAGGTTTTAACGGCAACTCCCACACTTGCGGCAGGCATAAATCTGCCAGCAAGAGTTGTAATAATAAGGGATCTTACAAGATTTTCCGATGGATATACAACATATATATCAAACATGGAAATAGAGCAGATGCTTGGAAGGGCTGGCAGGCCCAAATACGATAAATATGGTGAAGCCTACATATATTGCCCGACAGACAATGCCATGGATAAGGTAAGGGACTTTCTGGAAAACGGTTCAGAGGAGATCAAATCATCCCTTGGGACAGAACGGGTAATGGGTTTTAACACTCTTGCCCTTATAAGTACAGGTTTATGCATGACAGAGGAGGATATACAAAACTTTTACAGGGAAACACTTTACAGTGCCCAGAATGGATGGGAGGGCCTTTCTGTAATGGCAGAACATAGTATTAAGATACTGAAGGAAAATGGTTTTGTAGAAAAGAAAAACGGAATGCTCATTCCCACTGAACTTGGAAGGTTAACCACGTCCCTGTATATAGATCCAAGGACAGCCATAGAAATACTGGAAATGCTTGAATCCCAAACAATCAATGAGGATAGGATTCTTTACCACGTATGCAGAACACCGGATATTATTCCTCTATTTTACAACCAGAAGGACGAAGAGATTGTGAGAAGTTTCTTTTATGAACTGGAGGAGGAACCTGAAAGCGAAGAGGATCTGGCAGCTGCAAAAACCGCCTTATTGCTAAAGCAGTGGATAGAAGAAAAGCCTCTTTATGAGATCGAAGAGATGTTTGGCGTTGGATCCGGCGATATAGAGGCAAAAAAATCTTCAGCAGAGTGGATAACCTTTTCTGCTTCAAGGCTTGCAAGGCATTACAGAAGAGAGTATGCCCCATTCATCGATATGCTGAGCCTCAGAATATCTGAGGGCATTAAGAAAGAGATTATACCTCTTGTTTCCATACCCGGTGTGGGAAGAGTAAGGGCGAGACTGCTGTACAATCATGGGTTCAGGTCATTCCAGGAGCTTGCAGGGGCAAGGGTTTCCGATATATCTGCCATCAAGGGCTTTTCAAATGTAATGGCGGAGAGGATAATTTCCTATGCTGCCAATCAGGTGAATAAAAGTGGTTCTGATTAAACACGCCAGGGTTGCAAAAAAGGATGGGGAAAGGGCAATCCTGAGTCTTAAGGGAAAGGGATTGATTAATCAGGAATTCCCCATAAGTTCGGATGACAATTTTGTGTATATTCCATTAAATCGGGATCTTGAAGAGGGAGAAGTGGTTGAGATTGATACAGATCCAAGGCCCACAAGGGTAATGGCCACAGGTCACGCAGGAGGTTTTGATCTGATTGGCTCCATAGCCATAATACACGAAAGAAGCGGAGGAAGGGTTCAGAGCATAAGGGATTTCATAATAAGGGTTAAGCCCAATATAAAAACAATATACCTCGACAGGGGAATCGATGGTGAAATGAGGCTCAGAAACCTGGAACTTCTTTATGGGGATGACAATCCTGAAACACTTTATAAGGAAAACGGGCTGACAATGAAGGTAGATGTGCGCAGCACATACTTCTCACCGAGGCTTTCCACTGAAAGATATATAGTTGCAAAATCTATAAAAGAGGGGGAAAAAGTTTTTGATATGTTCTCAGGCATTGGCCCCTTCAGCCTTAATATGGCAAGGCTCACTCAATGTGAGATTGAAGCCTGCGACATAAATCCAAGGGCTGTGGAACTCTTCAGGGAAAATATATCCATGAATAAACTTAAGGGCAAAATTTCTGCACACTGTGGCGATTCCTACCAGTATATTGAAAATTCCGGCAATTTTGATAGAATAATTATGAACAACCCTGTTAACCAGTATAAGGATCTGGAAGAGGTTTTAAAACATTTGGTAAACCATGGAAGGTTAAATATTTACTATATTGAGACAATAGAGGGGATTGAAAGGCATATGGAATTCATCGGGGAGATGAATATGAAACTTCTTTCAAAAAGGGTTGTTCACGGCTATTCCCGGAACAAATTTATGTTTTCACTGGAATATGAGAGGCAGATTGAATGAGCTTCAGCAAGAAGATTGGAGATTTAACAGAAGAAATAATGGAAAAGGTCCTGATGGATCAGGTCAAAAAGGATGGAGGTATACCTAACCATATAGGCATAATTACTGACGGTAACAGACGATTTGCAAGGGAAAATGGAATGGATCCAAATACCGGGCACGTAAGGGGAAAGGAAAAGCTCGAGGAGGTTCTGGAATGGAGCATGGAAATAGGCACAAAGATTGTAACTGTTTATGGCTTTTCCACTGAAAATTTTAAAAGAAACAAGGATGAGGTTGATTTTCTATTACACCTGATCGATACATCCCTCAGGAATTTGATGACCGATGAAAGGGTTA
>JAGDXN010000065.1:6860-7761 GCA_023256455.1 Cuniculiplasma sp. | reverse complement strand
AAGATTGAAATATTGCCAGACTTTCTTTGCAAAACCATAGAGGAGGTTGAAAGGGAAACCAGTGGATACGATGAATTCAGATTAAATATTGCGGTTGGCTACGGTGGAAGGGAAGAGATAATAGACGCAATCAAAAAGATATCCCTGGATCTCAAAGATGGAAAGATAACTGAAGATGACATAAATGAGGAAAACTTCAGGAAATATCTCTATGATGGATCCATACCAGATCCAGATCTTATTTTGAGGACAAGCGGGGAAGAGAGAATATCCAATTTCCTTTTGTGGCAGGGTGCCTATTCGGAACTTTACTTCTCTGACGTGTACTGGCCAGAACTGAGAAAGATTGATTTTTTGAGGGCTGTCAGATCATATCAGACAAGGCAGCGCCGCTTTGGTGTTTAAATGTGGATCGGAGTGGATGATACAGATTCAAGGAGCGAGATGTGCACAACTTACATAGGATTTCTTTTAAGTTCCAGATTCAGAAATGGGATGGATTCCTATCCGAGGCTTGTGAGGCTCAATCCCAATCTACCATTCAAAACCCGGGGAAACGGAGCAGTTTCCTTACAGTTAAATCATTCAGGAAAATCAAGGAATCTGGAATTAACCATAGGAAGGATTGAAGGCGATGATATAACAATCAAAGACATGGAGGTTTTTGACGATGCTCTTGTTTTCGATGTTTTGAAAGACCTCATCGGGAAATATGGAGTCAAGAATGACCCACACACCAATCCTGGTGGTGTACTCATAAAGGAACAGATTCCTGAGGATTTTTATTACAGGGCACTTTCCACAGAAATCTCCATAGGAGAAGCGGAAAACATATTGAATAAATTGAATGCAAGCATATACAGGGAGGGAAATGGAAGAGGAATCATAGGTTCGGCAGCAT
>JAGDXN010000065.1:0-6850 GCA_023256455.1 Cuniculiplasma sp. | reverse complement strand
ATCCATTGCCTGGAGAAGGAGAAGGGTTACATATGAACTTATTTCCTACAGGTTCCCGGCACCTGAGAAAATAAGCATGGAAATTAAGGAAAGAATAGGAGAAATAGCAGAATCCTTTGAGAGCACATTTAATAATGTGGACAGGGAAAACGGAACAGTATGCCTGTTTCCAAAGGAAAGGACACCAGTTATATATGGAATCAGAGGCACAAATCCGGAGGATTTGATGAAAATTCAGGATAAAATATCTCTGGAATTTCCAGAATATTCAAGGAATTTCATAATTTTTCAGACAAATCAGGGCACGGACGACCACATTGTGAAAGATCCAGAAAAAATGTCAGAATATGGTTCCTATTCTTTCCAGTGCACTGTTGCTGACATTCCTCGAAGAGGGGAAGGGGGGCACATGAAAATAAAGGTGAAATATGGAAATGTTTTGATTGATCTTATTGCCTTTGAGCCTTCCAAGAAGTTCAGGAACCAGCTTGAAAGATTGAGGCCGGGTGACAGTATGAGAGTCTATGGATCCATGGGAAGGGGGAACATTAAGATAGAAAAGGTCATAATATTGGATCAGGCAAGTATATATGAGAGAAGAGTTCCTGAATGCAAAATATGTGGTGAGAGGATGAAAAATAATGGTAATTTATCCTTTGTATGCCCTGAGTGCGGACACATACAGCCACCGGATTATGTAAGGATAGAAAGGGAAGATATTAGAGGAAGGTATGAACCGCCTGTTTCTGCCAGGCGGCATCTTTCCATGCCATGGAAGCTTGAGGGAAAGATATGAAATATATGAAAATTGCAGTGAGTGGTGTTCCAGGCACAGGGAAAACAAAACTTTGCAGCTATTTGAAAGATGAGGGGTTCCAGACTGTAAATTTGAATATGCTGGCCGAAAATTTAGGATGTCTTATGGGCGAAGAGGTGGATATTGATTGCCTCAATGTGAAATTTAAGCCGGAATCGGAGGTTGTTATGGACGGGCATTATTCCCATTTAATGGATCCATTCTGCGTAATTATAACAGAATGTTCTGGAGAAACTCTCAGAAAGAGACTGGAGGAAAGGGGTTATGGTGAAAATAAAATAAGGGAAAACATGGATGTACTTTTATTTGATTCCATATATGATGAATCACTGGAATATGTGCCTTCAAACAGAATTTTGAAAGTTTCAACGGAAAGGCCATATGGGGAGGAAGATTTAAGGAGGATCAGGAATTTTATAAATAAGATGGAGGAGAAATTCAATGGGTCTTGATTCATATAGAAAAAATGCCAACCCCGCTCTGGAAAAACTGTCATCCGCCTTTATGAGGTTCAATCCAAATACACTCACCATATGGTCATTTATTCTTGCCCTTTTATCTGCAGTCTTCATGGTTATATCCGGGAGATTTATAGCTCCCTTTTTCATCATATTTGCATTTTTTTTCCTCTTCCTTTCTTCCCTTCTGGACGCAATGGATGGCTTCGTTGCAAGAAAGAAGGGTGTAAGTTCGCCCTCAGGGGATATGCTGGATCACACCTTTGACAGGTATTCCGATCTTGCCCTCATTACAGGTTTTTCCCTTTCCATATATGGAAACATATATCTTGGTCTCCTTGCGCTGGGTGCAGTGTTCATGACAAGTTACATGGGAACACAGGCTCAGGCCATAGGTTTGAAAAGAAATTACGGAGGAATCCTTGGAAGGGCGGACAGACTCGTCATAATGATGATTATTCTGTTGATTGAATCCCTTATCCCCTTAAAATATAACCTGTATATTGAAATTACCCCTGTAAATCTAATGCTCATATGGTTCATAGTGGCCGGCCACATCACCGCAGCAAAGCGTTTCAGGGATTCCCTGAAGGGATTGAAGGATCCAGGATTCAGGAAATAATCTTTTTAACCTCTTCGGAAAGTTTCCTTGAGGTTTCAATTTCCCTTGAATGGGTGAACACTCTTATAATGGGTTCTGTTCCTGAAGGCCTGGCAAGTATCCAGTCATGACCCTTTCTTAGCTTTATTCCATCCCTTTCGTCCTTCTCCCATCCAGGGAATGCTGAAATCAGCCTTTCCTTAATTATGCTGAAATCTGAATTTCTTGGGAAGGTTTTCCTTGTAATGTGGTATTCGGGAATATCCCTTATAATCTCGGACAGTTTCTTTCCTGTTTTGGCCATAATATCAAGAATTATTCCCACAGTCATTGCACCGTCTCTGCAATACTGGTGATCCCCGTATATGATTCCCCCATTCTCTTCGCCGCCCAGTCTTGCCCTCTGGTCGATCATTGTTCTCGAAACTATGGGTGCACCCACTCTTGTTCTTATGACCTCTGCGCCCTTTTCCTTGCATATGTCATCAACAGAATCCGATGAACTTACAGGAGTAACAACCTTTTCACCATTCCTTATATAATTTTTTACAAATATGGAAAGGGTGACGTCACCATCAACAAAATTTCCATTCTCATCGATAAAAACAGCTCTATCGGCATCCCCATCATGGGCAATTCCAAGGTTAAATTCGCCGGATTTAGCAAGTTCAATGAGATATTTCAAATTTTCAGGCTTGGGCTCCGACTCCCTGGACGTGAATAAACCATCGGGGTTAGCATTCAGTGTAACAAGAGAAACCCCAAGTCTGGAAAGGAGTTCAGGTGTTGTTCGGAATGCCGCACCATTTCCTGCATCAAAAACAACCCTGAACTTCTTCTCTCTTATTTTATTTAAATCAATCCTTTCCATCACCCCATTTATGTAAAGTTCAGCTGCAGAATTATCTTGAATCTCCGTTCCAATATGCTGCCACTGTGCAATATGGAATTTATTATCATAGTATATTTCCTCTATCTTCTCCTCCTTTGTTCTTTCAAGTTCAGTGCCATCCATGTCTATACATTTTATGCCGTTAAATCTCGGCGGGTTGTGGGATGCAGTAATTATAACACCAGGAATGGAATTTTTCTTGCAGTAAAACTGCACTGCAGGTGTTGGGAGAACCCCAATATTCTTTACGCTGGCTCCGGTAGAAAGTATTCCTCCAATTACGGAATCCATTATCATCGAATTGGATAGCCTGTTGTCTGATCCTATTTCCAAAAAATGTTCCTATTGCCTTTCCAATGGTCATGCAGAATTCCGGTGTAAGATCATCATTGGGAATTCCCCTTATTCCATTGGTGCCGAATAATCTTGGCCTGTTTTCAGTCATATATGGATATGGAATTTATTTTAATAAAGGAAACCGTTTATAACCGAACTATTTTGTTTACGCCGGGAAATTAATCATATTAGATCATTGATCAGAGTTTATATCGAACTCCTCTCCATGTTATGCTCTCTGTCTTTCTGGCACGGTAAAGGTTCCACGTATAGAAAAAGGGCATTATGATTCCTGATATGTAATACCAGATTTTATGCTCCCTGAGCCTTTTGGAAATTTTTATCTCTGAAAGTATGAGAGGAATAAGCCAGAGGAAAAATATGGGCGATATGATTGCCCCAAATACTAAGGATGCAACTATGAGAAGGCTCATGGAACCATAGAGAAGGATTCCTATGGTAAAGGCTGATTTATTCCTGCTTACAAGAAGGGAGGTTTGCCTTATGGACCATTCTTTAAATGTACCCCAGTCATCCGGGGAATATATTTCCGGTGAGGCTTCCGGAACATAGGCTATTTGGAGTCCTCTTTCTTTGCAAATTCTTGTTATGGCCATATCATCCGATACATCCTGCGCAAATTCCCCTATTTTTCCCTCTATGAGTTCCTTCCTGAAGGCCATGGAACCACCCCATCCAAAAACCGTAATTTTCGATTCCATCATGCCTCTGCCCACAAAACCCCAGACAGTTTTGAATTTAGACCAGAAGTTTCCCACAGATTTGAAATAGGGAAAGGTTGTGGACAGGCCATATTTTTTCAGTGACAGTGGCCTGATAAGGTTCACAAGCCAGTCCGGGCTCGCCCTTATGTCAGTGTCTGCCACAACATACACTTCAAAATCCCTGAACCTATCAAGTGCAGTTGCAATGGCCCTGACCTTTCCACTTCCACCTGATCTGTAATTTGATATGATGTAATCAAGGCCGGCTTCCTTAATATTTTTAACAGAAGGATCATCTTCTGAATCAACGACGCAGATAATGGAAAAATTTTCATTTTTTTGATTCTTGATACTCTTTAAATTATCGGTCATGGAATAGTCTGTCCCTCTGGAAGGAACAATAACAAGTGTTTTAGGTGTATATTTCCCGGCATATGTGGTTTTAAATTTTCTCGGAAGGGCCAGATATGTCTGAACAATAAAAATGAGGGTGAACAGGCTTACAAAAAAATAGAATATTATCTGAATAAGGATGTTCATTCAGACCAAACTGGCATCTTCAAAATCTACCTGACCAACTCCATCTACGGAGGAGGCAAGTTCTTCAATCATATCCTGCTGCCCATCCTGATCCTTTACAATTACAACCATTTTTATTTTTTTAAGGCCAAAGCCTATTTCCTGAACGGATGTTTCGGCAACCTTTGCTTTGCCTTCAATCTTCTCTCTCAATCTTTTAATAAGATCTTCGATGCTTGAATCCGTATCTTCAGGTAATACACTGAAAGTCATTGCCACTTCTGCCATACTCTCACCTTACGGGCCCGTAAAACCGCATTTTTCGCATGAATACGGTGTAGAGTGTTCGCGGCAGTTCCTGCATCTTCCTATTATCATCTCTCCGCAGTTAGGGCAGTCAAATATGGAAAATCCCTCCTCCACAAGACCCTTACCGCATGATGTACAGCTGTCTGTTGATCCCATTGTTTTAACCTCTTTATATTACCCGTAATTTAACTATGTTAATTACATTTATGTTATTTCCATGTTTCCGGTTAAATTTTCAATATATCTCCAATCTAAATAATATATGCAGTCAGGCTAAATTGCCTCAGGACAGGGCATCCCTTATGCCCCTGTACAGGTTTTCAATTTTTTCCAGTGAATGGTTCTGGTCATTCAAACTGTACTTTACTCTGAGCCCTTCCGGATCATGATGGGTTATGGTCGTTTTTCCATTTTTTGACCATATTAGAATTTTTAATGGAAGATCAATGCCTGCCTCTCCATTCTCCATCAAAATATATGTACCAACGAGAGGGTTTCCAAAAATGATCAGGCAGCTGTTCTCAAGATTGAGATTTACATCTCTGGCATTTTTGGAATGGTCAATCTCTGCGAATATGCTGATTTTTTTCTCATCTAAAAAATTCTTAACAATTTTCCTTGCCTCTGCAAAACTTTTTTCTGTACTAAATGTAATATTTTTAAGATCCATTCTTACAAATTATGCAGTAATATTTAAATCCCTTTCATTCTGATGTAGGACTGAAAAATCGTGGCAAGAATATATATTAAACAAATTAACATTCTCATTGCATGAATATTAAAATCTCCACATCTCAAGATGGTAAAAAAATGGAGCTAAGCAGGAATAAAGTTTTTGTGGCGAGCAAGGACCCTGCATACATTGGAATCATAATGAAGCCGGAACCCGGAATATGGGAGGAGTTAATGGATACAGACCTTTTCTATATAACCTTCGGCGATCAGGAATTGGAAGTTAAGATAGGATACAGGATTGAGGTTGGAGAAAGTTCCATATTCTTTGTAACTTCAGAGCAAAAAGAAATTGGCGATCTTATTTCGGAGATTGGGAATGAAAAAAATTCTGATTAGAAATGGTAGAATTGAGATAGTAAAGGATAGAATCTACACGGTCAGCCAGTATCAAAGGAGTGTTTATGGTGAAAAGGTAATAAAAAGAAAGGACACTTTCCTGAGATCATGGGAACCAAAGAAAAGCAAAATGGCCGCTGCCATAGGAAATGGACTGAAAAAGCT
Organism: Cuniculiplasma sp.; assembly: GCA_023256455.1. GTDB lineage: Archaea > Thermoplasmatota > Thermoplasmata > Thermoplasmatales > Thermoplasmataceae > Cuniculiplasma. The sequence continues at coordinate 957 of JAGDXN010000065.1, read as the reverse complement.
GCCCATAGGCGAAGATACAGAAACACTCTATCTTGGTGCATCCAGCGGCACAACGGTTTCACACATTTCAGATCTATCACCTGACGGAAAGATATTTGCCATAGAGGTTGCCCCTGAGCCCTTTGCAAAGCTCCTTGATCTTTCAGAGGAAAGGAATAACATCTATCCTGTGCTGGAGAGTGCACGTTTGCCTGAGAAATATGATTTTTTTCTGGGCCATTCCCCTGATATAATATATCAGGATATTTCACAAAAAGATCAGACGGATATATTGTTAAGGAATATGGATGCATTTCCCGAGTGGTCCTATGCCTTTTTCATGCTTAAGGCCATATCCATAGATTCCTCAAGAAGGCCCGAGGATGTTCTTAATGAACAGATTGAAAAACTAAGAAGGCGAAAGGGAATAAGAATCATTGAAACAATAAACATATCCAATTACCACAGGGGACACTACTGTTTGCTTCTACAGAATATGGAATAAGGATTTTAAGGGGATCTGGAAAATTTTGGCACTTAAGGTTCTGACAAAAAATCATTTCATATTTTAAAAAAGAAACATATGTAAAACAATATTTATCAAAGCTAAAATCATATGCTCCCTATGGTTACAAAGGCGGAGGAAGATTCAGAATTCAACCTTGATTTTTTCAAGAATAATGGTTTTACGCGGAAGATATGTATCAGCTGTGGCATGCCCTTCTGGTCGCAGGATGGTGAAAGAAAGACATGCGGGGATCCGCCATGCGATGAATATGGTTTTATCGGAAAGCCAGTGGGCAGAAGCAGGATGTCCATAGACGATGTCAGGAGCGCTTTCTTTGACTATTTCAAAAAGGATCATGGACTTGTAAAGCCCTATCCTGTGGTTCCAAGATGGAGGGAGGATGTACTTCTTGTAAATGCATCCATATATGATTTCCAGCCGCACGTAACATCTGGCCTTGTAAAGCCTCC
>JAGDXN010000060.1:3694-13892 GCA_023256455.1 Cuniculiplasma sp. | reverse complement strand
TAATTATTTCTAATTATATCAAATTAATATAATTTTGTAAAGTATTTTTTAAAAAAATTTTTAACAAATATTTTTTAAACTTCATTACAATATATCTTTGTATGAAAACTAAATATAACTTTGAAATCAGTATTCCATTGCCTCCACCAGTAACAGTGGAATTTATGAGCAACCCATGGCTTTTCTTTAATCCAATGGCCCATATAGCAGTCCTGAAGAAAATCACTGACGAAAAATGGGATATTATATTTGCCCCGGATGTGGAACAATCCAAAGGGACAACCTATTACGGTGTACTGAATGGACCCCTGGTAAGGGGGGATACCATAGAATACAGATGCCACAGTGTGAACAATGAGGTAAGGATGGAAATTTTATTAAAATACCGGGCAGCTGGAACATCTACACTGGTAAATATAGAATGGGACCTTGAGACTTCAATTGGCTTTTTGGACAAAATAAAAGGGGAGAGTTTCAGTTTAACTCCTGAGCATATATTCAGAAAACATTTTTCCCAGAGGATTCCTGAAATGCTGAACTTAATAAATTACAGGGAACAGGGAAGGGAATATCTTCTGGAGAAAACCTATATGAATGGATCACAGGCCATACCCTATATTAAATCGAAGGCCAGGGAGATAAAAAATTGCATAGTAATTGGAACATCAAATAATCTGAAGTTTGATCTGGAAATAATGGATGAGCAAATTGAGACAATTCATTCAGAGGCTGGAAACAGGGAAAACTTTGGTGGTGAAGCAATTCTCGAAATTCTGAATTCCAATGACGAAATTTGCATATGCTTTTATGATGTTGCAGCAAAAGTCCATATGGATGAACTTAAGGTTAAGCAAATACAACAAAATAATGGAAAATAAGTAAATTAATAGTAAAATAAATTTGTGACAGGGTAAATCCGTTTAACCTTACCCTGCATTCAATTTTTTTTAATCTGCCATACATTCAGATATTTTAAATTAATTCCAAACTTTGCCTTTACAAATTTAAGGTTCTGGACTTTTTTGAAAAGACATGGTTTTCCCATAATGAATGGAAATGAAATATATCCAGAACTTTATAATAATGTTTATGCGAGGGGAGGGATTTGAACCCACGAACTCCTGCGAGACAGGATCTTAAGTCCTGCACCTTTGACCAAGCTCAGTAACCCTCGCTTCTCAGGGATCAGTGCATATTAAATAAAATAGCTTTCCTTATGTACATCGCTGTTTCTATCTTTTTATATATGGAATTGACATATTGACCTATGGTATTTCCCAATGGCATGCCTGAAGATGCTGAGATAGTAAACTTTGAGGTTGAGGATGAACCCAAATGGGTAAGAGTAAAGCTTGAGGACGGCTCAGTCCTGCAGATAAAGATGGAAATCGTGGGCATAATGAGAAATGGGAATGACCCCAACACCGGTCTCCCTGTTTATATGGTTCAAGCTACCAATATAATAAGGCTCAACCAGGTTCCAAAGGAATTGATTAAGAAGAATTCTTCGAAGGGCGGGCAAGGCTCTGATGGAACAATCTACAGGTAATCGAAAGAATCTGGACGAAAAGGATACGGAAATATTAAAATTCCTGGCAGAAAATTCCAGGATGACCAACAGTGAAATAGCCAGAAGGCTGGGTATTACAGAGGGAACTGTTAGAAAAAGGATAGAGAAACTGGTAAAAAATAAGATAATCAAAAAATTTACTGTAGAAATAAACGATGGAAAAAAGGAGGCCATAATACTTGCCAGGTGCGAACCCGCATACATGAACTCAGTTTTGCAGCAGATTAGAAAAAAATTTGAAAAAATCTATGAGGTATCTGGGAAGAATGACATTGCCATTGTTGTCGAATATGCCGACCTTGAAACGCTAAATGATAATCTGGATATGATCAGATCAGTTACTGGAATCAGGAACACAGAAACTCTAATTCGCCTAAAATAAAAGCGGCAATTAATCAAAGGAAATTTTAGATATGATTAAATAGAATCTTTGAATTTACTTCTTAAGTGATTACAATGGCTGAAGAGAACATCATATACGTCGGAAAGAAGCCCACTATGAATTATGTGCTTGCTATAGTAACCCAGTTCAACAACAATGTTGACAAAATTGTCATAAAGGCAAGGGGTAAATCCATAAGCAAGGCAGTAGACATAGCGGAGATAACAAAAAACAAGTTTGTACAGAACCTTAAGTATTCAAAAATTAACATAGAAACAGAAAAGGTCGAGGGAGAGAGAGGAGAAACAAACGTTTCATCCATAGAGATTACACTCCAGAAGTAAACATTTTAAATATATCCATTTATAAGAATTTCTTTTAATTATGGTTACTCACTGATTATGGCCATTGCTTGAATATTTTAACTGCAATAAGTGGCGTTAATTAATTTATACCGAGGAAAGAATAAGTTATATACCATAGAAAAATTTTACGACATGATTAAGGAATGTCAGTTATGCGGTAGGGAATTCCAGTGTGGAAGCTATGAAGGAATATGCTGGTGTTCGTCCGTACACACAGATAGAAATTTTTTGAACTACCTCAAAAAAGTTTCAAGTGACTGTGTATGCCCCCAGTGCCTCTCCAGAGGAGAAAAAAATTGAATTTGTCAAAATAACTGAAAAAGATCAAAAAGTTTGGTAAAAAGTTTAAATTGCCTCCATGGGATTACTGAATGTTGATATGATATGGGAGAAGTCCTTAATATTAAAATGGATGTCAGTGGAAAACTCGAAATGATTAACAAAAGAATCGAGGAGGTTCTCCAAACTGACAATCCGGAACTCACAGATATGTCCCTGTACACACTCCGGTCTGGTGGAAAGAGATTAAGACCGCTTATTGTAATGTTGGTTTATGAACTTAATGAAGATGACGATATAGAGAGAGTTTTAGATCTTGCGGTTGCATATGAAATCATGCATTCTGCAAGCCTCATCCACGATGACATAATTGATGAGGCTGATGAGCGCAGAGGATCTCCGGCTCTTCATATAAAATACAATATACCGGATGCAATCGTTACTGGTGATTTCCTGTTTTCAGTTGCATACAGGCTTGGTGCTACCTATGGCAAGGAGGTTTCTTCCATAGTTGCAACAGCTGCTAGAAAACTGGCTGAGGGTCAGATAATGGAATCAAGAAATCTTAAGAATTTAAAAATAAGTGAAGAAACGTATTTTAATATAATAAGCAACAAGACGGCTTATTTCTTTGGTGCAGGTGCAAAGTCCGCAGCAGTTGTGGCAAGGGCCAGCAAAGAGATGCAGGAAAATATGTTCAAGTTTGCATACAATGTTGGTATGGCATTCCAGATCACCGATGATGTACTTGACATTGTGGGAAAGGAGGAGAATCTTGGAAAGAAGCCATTTACAGATTTTAAGCACAGTGCCCTCACACTGCCAATGATCCATGCACTTAAAAGTACAGATGGTGAAAACGTGAAGAACCTTATACACGTGATTAAGGGAGAGAGAACAGATATTGAAAGTATAACACAGGCCAAACAGTTTCTTGTAAATTCTGGGGCGGTGGATTACTCCATTGGAATTGCAAAAAATTACATTGAGGAGGCCATAAGGGCAATGAAATCTGCAAATAAAACACCAGATCTGGAAACGCTTTTGCAGATTGCATACAGCGTTGTAAGCAGGATAAGGATATAAAATGACAAGAATTATACTTTTTACAGGAAAGGGTGGAGTCGGAAAGACAAGCGTTTCAGCGGCCACAGGGTTGCTCAGTGCCATGGAAGGAAAGAAGACGCTGATTATATCCACAGATCCGGCCCATAGCCTTAGGGATGCATTTAACATAGAAATAGGATCGGAGCCAAAAAAGGTTATGGAAAATCTGTACCTTCAGGAGATAAGTGTAACAGAGGCAATTAAAAAATACTGGGATAAATTGAAACTGTACCTGACATCCTTAATGAGGTCACAGGGTGTGGAGGGGATAGCAGCTGAGGAGATAGCTACTCTTCCAGGTTTCGATGAGGCCTCACAGCTTCTTTACATAAGACAGTATGCAATGGAAAATACCTATGATGTCATAGTGATGGATACAGCTCCAACCGGCGAATCATTGAAGCTCCTGTCATTTCCTGAGGCTTTTTCATGGTATATGGAAAGGCTTTTCCCCATAAGCAGGAAAACCGCAAAAATCATGAGACCACTAATGAAGCCTTTCCTTAACCTTCCCATACCTGACGACACGGTTTTTGCCAGTATTGAAGAACTGTACAGCCAGATGAGGGATGTGAAGGATATACTTTCAGATTCGTCAAAAACAACCATAAGGCTTGTGTGCAACCCTGACATGATGTCATTCAATGAGACAAAGAGAGCATATACCTATCTCCTAATGTACGGCTATTCCGTGGATGCCCTAATAATCAACAAAATATATCAGGAAAATTCGGGGGAATTTTTGACAAAGTGGAGACATTCACAGGAACAGATCATTAAGGAGATAGAGGATGCATTTGGAGACATAAAAATATTCAAACTCCCCATGGACGATGAGGAACCCACTGGGATGAAGAGACTTCAAAAAATGGGAAAAAACATATACGGAAATATGAAGCCGTGGGATATACTTTCCAATATTGAACCTCCTGTGGAGTTTGAAGTCAAGGGAAATAAGAAGTTTGTGAGGATGAAGGTTCCATTTGCGAAAAAGGAAAACCTTGATCTGCATAACAGGGGCGGAGAGCTGATTGTCCAGATAGATAATTGGAGAAGAGTATTTTTTCTCCCCCAGTCCATGGCAGATTTGAGTCCTGAAAACGCAGAATTTAATAAGGGAAAACTTGTTATAGAGATGGTGTAAAATGGTAGAGAAAACAATAGGTGGGAAGAACGGAAGAATTCACTTTGAGATTGACCTGGAATTGCCAGAACTGAAGGAGGGTATGATAGATATACTCTCTCTTTTTAAAGGGGCTACCGAGGAAATAGTAGACCTTGGGAAGAAACTTCTGGACAAGGCAAATGATGAACCAAAAGAGATAAAGAAAATAAATATTAAGTGAAAACCTCAGGAAAGGATTAACCCTTTTTTATATACAAAAGAATATTTCATATTCAATGTCATTTAATAGGAATTGTCATTTCATTTTTAATCCATTATTTTCCTTTTCCGGGGGATTTAAAAAACCGTTACAGATAATAAGGTTTGAAAAATATATCCTTTATGAAGAGCATTAAGGAGATCAGAGACGAGACCTTTGAAAAACTGGGTCTGATGGAAAATAATTCCGGAGTTTTTTATGGAAAATGGACTGAATATAAAGAAGAAAATTCCATAGAGGTAAGAAGTCCCATAGATGGCACCTACCTTGGAAGAGTTTCTGTTGGAACACCAGATGATTATAAAAAAGCGGTAAGGATGATGGAAAAGGAGTTCATAGAGTGGTCAGAGACTCCTGCGCCAAAAAGATCACTGGCCATTAAGGATATTTCCGATGGAATAAGGGAAAAGAAGGAACTTCTGGGAAAGATTGTTTCTCTGGAAGTTGGAAAGGTCACCACAGAGGGTCAGGGCGAAATTCAGGAAATGATAGACGTAGGATATTTTGCAACGGGACTGGGAAGGCAAATTTATGGCCTTACCATGGCAAGTGAGAGACCCTATCACAGGCTTTATGAACAGTATGTCCCATTGGGAGTAATAGGAGTGATAAGCGCATTTAACTTCCCCTCAGCTGTGTGGTCATGGAACGCTTTTATTGCGGCAACCGTAGGAGATACAGTGCTGTGGAAACCCTCAAGCAAGGCTGCACTGACTTCTGTAGCAGTAATGAGAGTCATACAGGACATAATGGAGAAGAACAGTATTCCACCCATATTTGCCCTTGTGAATGGAAGGGGTAGGGAAATAGGTGAACTTATGGCGGAAGATAGATCCCTCCCACTCATATCCTTTACGGGTTCAGTGAAGACAGGGAAGCATCTTGCTGAGAAGGTTGCCTCAAGACTTGGGAAAACCATACTCGAACTTGGAGGGAACAATTGCGCCATTGTTAGCGAAAAGGCTGACATGAAGATCGCCTTGAAAGGCGTGGCCTTTGGGGCACTTGCCACTGCAGGGCAGAGATGCACAAGCACCAGAAGGGTTGTGGTCAACGAAAAGATATATGATGAGTTCAGGGAAAAGCTTAAGGAAATCTATGAGAAGGCCAAAACTGGAAACCCTCTGGAAGATGGAGTCATCGTCGGCCCCATGATTGATGAGGGTGCAGTTGAGGATTATGAAAAGGCAATATCGAAGGCCATAGAACAGGGCGGAAAGGTAATCACAGGAAATAAGGTGCTGGAAAGAAAAAAGGGATATTATGTTGCACCAACAATCATAGAGGCCAAAGAAGGTATGGAGATCACAAAGGAGGAAACTTTTGCTCCCATTCTGTATATGTTCAAATATTCCACAATGGAAGAGGCAATGAGAATACACAACAATGTTCCACAGGGCCTTTCATCGGCAATTTTTACCACGGATTTGAGAGAGGAGGAATACTTCCTTTCAGCAAGAGGTTCAGATTGCGGAATTGCTAATGTAAATACATCTACAGCAGGCGCAGAAATAGGTGGAGCCTTTGGTGGTGAGAAGGATACCGGTGGTGGAAGAGAAAGTGGAAGCGATGCATGGAAAGCCTATATGAGAAGGCAGACCGTTACCAAGAACTATGGCAAAGATATTCCACTTGCCCAGGGTGTACAGTTTAACGTAGAATGATTTTGCAAATTTAAAAAAAATTTAAATTATTTTCTCAATCTTCAAAAAATCTTTTTTCCATTTCCTTTCTTTTCTTCCTCTTTTTGAAATAATTTATAACAACATATATGTAAAGAATTATGCCCAGGTATATGAGTGAACTGAGCAGAGGATAAATTGGATTTTGATAGGAAATCTTCTGAATTGTTGAGTTGATGGATACATTGTCTTTAAGCATTGCAGAAACCATCACCTCATAGGTGTTCCATGGGTATATTCCGTTAATAAAAACGTCTGAACTGGAAGAGGACGTTCTTATTACGCTCCAGTTCCCCTGCCCGGACTGCCTGTAAAATATCTGGAAATATTTTATGTCCTGACCAATATTGGTGGACCATGAAACATAGGATGTGAAAAAGAGTAAGGGAACTATTCTTGTAATTGTCACCTCCGGTGGATTTTTGCTTAATGTCCTGTATATGGGATACAGCGTTATGTTGTGAGTTATATTGGAAGATATAGTCAGATTGACTGTGTAATTATGGAAATAGGGATCGGTTACATACAGCTTAACTGCACCGTCGGGAACCCAAAGGCTATACTGTCCATTGACGTCTGAATAGGCATAATCGGACCCATTGTAAGTTATTCTCACACCTCTCACAGGCACATTAAGATTGTTAAGGGCGCTGTAAAATTCATTTGTAACATATCCAGTAATCAGGCTGCCTCCTGTTTCTCCCGTAAGATTAAAGGGCGCATAAATAACGTTCTGATTTGGAATAAGTTTAATTGAAGCTGAGGAGTTTTTGAAATATGGAGCTGATATGCTAAGATTGTACTGGGCAGGGATGAGCGATTCCTCATAGGGATATGCAACAGTCATATTTGTACCGTTAAAGAACACTCTGGCGTCTGCCGGGGAAATATTCATGCTTACATTTACTGTCTTTTCCTCAATCCTTACCGAAGACGCCTTTCCAGGAACGATTCCATTGAACTGGTAGAAGCCCGTGGAATCAAGAGTTATGTTGCTTTCTGAGCCTATTCTTGAAAATGCAAGACTCTGACTTGCGTTAATAGGAGTTAGGTAATCAAGCCAGCCTGTGAAATTGGCAGAAAAATAACTGGATGAATTGTATTGCAAATACAGATTTGATGGAACGAAGGATGGCATAAGGATGTTGTAATATTGCAGAGTTGAATTGTATGTAAATGTTAAATTATATGTGCCTCCAGAACTTAAGCTGTAGGTTCTGCCTGTCTCAGGAATACCGTTTATCTCATATTTTATATTTTTTGTGAAATTCAGCTCCACGTTCTGTCCCTGTTCTATGGTGAATATGTTTGATGAGGGAGGATAGGTTTTCATGTATGGGCTTGAACCATTCATAAAATGGACTGTCTTTCCCCTCAAGATTCCTGAAACCATTGAAAGGTAACCTTCATTGAAGGGCGCCAGAGAAAAAAATCCTTCAGGCACATAACTTCCCACTTTTATCTTTCCAGATGAAAGAGTGAAATTATACACTGAAGAGTTTATTCCCTCTGGCAAGGGTAGGACTGGTCTGCAAACCGATTGGTACGATATGAATTGTGAATTATAGATATCATAGGGAAAGGCGCTGAAATGAAAACTCTGCTTCCCATCGATGATTGAAATGCTGGAAATGTTGAAATTTATTGCTATGGTGTTATTCAGATATTTTTCACCAGAGCCTAATTTTTCATAACTTCTGTGATCTCCTATCTCTCCGTAGAAGTAATATCCTGAACTGTTTACCATAAGTCCTCCTGAAAGGATTATGCCCCCTGACATATTACTGAACAGTCCAATGCCGCTGTAAGAGTTCTGTCCGGTGGAGAGATTGGGGTCCGAACTTATATTTACAGATGCAGACATTGAAAAGGTGCTGTTCCTTTGAACCCCATAATATGCAGCAGAACCGTATGGCCCAAGAAGACTCTTTAGATCCATTGCAAGCCTGCCCACATTCATTGAGCCCAGGCCTGTAACTGGATTCCAGCTATGAGTTGCGATATAATAGCCATTATTTCCTCCGTATACAGGAATTATGGCTTTTCCATACTGATTTGTATTGGCAATGGCATACAGATAGGGTGCAAAGAAGCCAAGATTCCTGTGAAGATACTGGGATATGATTATGGCAGATGCAGCAACCATGGGTGTGGCAAGACTGGTCCCCCCAATCACATAGCAACCTGCTCCCGCAAAAACCCTTACACCTCCTTGATTTGGATTTGCGTCCATGGATATATCCGGTATGCCCAGATTTGTTCCGGAATATCCAGGAGCTTTCTGATAGGATGGTGTTGCAAAGTATTGGCTGAAGCCTCCCCCACTCCCTGACCAGGCATATTCGCCATATTTACCATTCAGAATATACAGGGAATCCCCACCGACAGAGGTCACATAGGGATCGGCTGCAGGAAAATTTACTGTGAGTGTTTTAGTGCCATCATATGCCCCCTGGTCCCCAGAAGCCGCAAATATGCCAATATTCCTTTCAGCAGCTATCTTGAAGTCACTGTTGTATATCTGAACCAGATTGCTCCCCAGGTCATTTTCAGGTATTCCCCAGCTCAAACTAATTTCATTCACAGAGAGATTCTGTATGGTATAATTTATTCCAGCCTGAAGATATCCCACTGCAGCCGTTGGAACTATAACTAGAAAAATCTTGGCAAGGGGAGCCATGGCATGGAACCATTCCACATCGGTGGACGTCTCTATGGCCCAGCTCTGGTTATATGTTGATGGTGCTCCATATGGCTCAATTACAGATATGTTGGCAGATGGGAGTCCTTCGTAGGCGTTAAATGATGCCACATCATAATTCAAATAGGGATCACCATAGGCGTCAACTATTGCCACTTTCATTCCCTGCCCCATGAAACCTTTATTTTCAAGGGTGGTCAGATTATATGCCTGTTTTATTTCGTAAGCGAAGAAGGGAGGTTCTCCTGTAGGGAATGCAGGTTGGGGAGTATAGGAAATGTATGGTTTGGCGAATATTTTCCATGGATCTATCCCCTTATTATTCACCGTTATGTTGCCATAATATTGAACGTGAAGTTTTGATTTTGCATCCCCGCTACCAGAGTCTGAGGATTGCAGGATAATTATGGAACTCATTAATAGTATAAGTAAAATAAATATTGTTAAGATCTTTTTACTCATTAAACCCCAATTGGAAATTTTATTAATATATGTATCATTTTCTCTTATTGGATCAGATCGAATTTTTAAGAAAAAAGTTTTCCGAATATTATCGTGAGGAAAAGAGGGTTTATGCGCCTCAACTATCAAAAAGGGAAATAGGCTATATTCCCTTTAACGGCACCATGACAAGGCATATCTCCTTTAGTGAGTCAAATGCCAGGCAGGAACTTTACAGTTTTTTAATGAAAAATGTTCCAAGGCACCTGTATCACTCAGTAGCAAC
>JAGDXN010000060.1:533-3625 GCA_023256455.1 Cuniculiplasma sp. | reverse complement strand
GACCTTGATGCAGACCACATTGAGGGTGCCGACAAACTCAGTTATGAAGAGATATTGAAAGAGGTGAAAAAGCATACACACAGGCTGATAAATAAATTTCTCATCGGATATCTTAACATTGAGCCTGACAATATAAAATTATATTTTTCAGGTGGAAGAGGTTATCATGTACATGTTATGGATCTCTCAGTATATGATATGAATTCAGATCAGAGAAGGGAGGTATCCAATCTTGTAAGAGGGGAGGGCCTCAATGCCAGGGGTTTCCTGGAAAATGTTTCAAGGGAGCATTTCACAGGAAAAGGGTGGATAAGTGATATCGATGAGGCATTTGTCAAATATGTGGGTATGATAATGGATGGAGAAAATCCCATAGAAGATAAAAATTTGATAAACAATTTCAGGAAATATTTTACTTCAGATGAAAGTGAAAGGAAAAGGGAAAGGCTCAGGGTGTTGATGACTCCCGGTGAAGAGAAATATAAAAGGATGGAAAAATCAAAACTTGAGGCTGAACTTCTGGAGAATGTTATAGGAAAAGTGAAGAGGGAGAATGCATGTGAAATTGATGAGCCTGTGAGCACAGATATTCACAGGCTCATAAGATTTCCCTACAGTCTTCATGGAAAAACCGGTTTCCAGGTATGTGAAATAAAACTTGAAGATCTAAACAGCTTCAATCCTCTTGTGGAATCCATACCCGAAACTTTCATGGAGGGAGAATTAAGAGTAAGTATGAGTAAAAAATTTAATATCGAAATGATGAATCGAAACTGGTCACTTGATGGGGAAATGGAGGTTCCAACCTATCTTGGTATGTATTTGTTGTTATCAGGAAGGGCTAAATTAGAATAATTATTAATTAATAATAGATAAAGGAAAATTACATATACACCAAAGTAATAATCAAAGGGTGAAAAAATGGATTTGAAAAACAGTAAGACGCTAGAAAACCTGAAAGCGGGATTTGCAGGAGAGAGCCAGGCAAACAGAAGGTATCTGTACTTTGCACAGAAGGCAGATGAGGAAGGCCAGCAGGAAATATCATCTGTATTCAGGTCAACAGCAGATGGAGAAACAGCACACGCCTTTGGACATCTCAAATATCTTCAGCAGGTCGGCGACCCTGTAACAGGAGAGCCCATAGGAACAACAGAGCAGAATCTGAAATCGGCCATAGCTGGAGAAACCTATGAATACAGCCAGATGTATCCCGGGTTTGCAAAAGTTGCAAGGGAGGAGGGCTTCGAAGAAATAGCCCACTGGTTTGAAGTGCTTTCAAAGGCAGAAAAGGCACATGCAACAAAATACCAGAAGACCCTTGAAGAATACAAGAAGCAGTGAGAAAATGGAAAAAATAAGGAGGGGTGATCTTTTCACCCCTGAACAATATGCCAAAATTTTAACCGAAGAAAGGAAAAGGATTATTGAGATCAAGAAAGAGAGGCGAGTGTCTTCCCGAACCTTCAGTTATCTGTTTGAAAACAGGGACACCATATTAAATCAGATAAATGAAATGATATATGTGGAAAATGTGCACGACGAGAATGAGATAGAACATCTTCTCAATACCTATAACCAAATTGTTCCTGAAAAGAATGAATTCAGTATAACCATGTTTATTGAAATCCCTGACGAACAGATTTTGATGAAAGAGATGAAAAGGCTTGTCGGAATTGAAGACAGCGTTTAATTGGCATTTGGCGATAATGAGCTTAAGGCCATTCCTGAAGAGGGAAGATCAACTGAAAGCCTTGAGTCAACCCTTCAGTACCTGAGAGTTAAATTTTCAATGGGAGATGCAGAGAAGTTCAGAAATTCTAAAAACGCCTTTATTACGACAAAACATAAGAACTACAGCGAATCGGCACAGATCCCTGAAAAATTGCTCGAGGAACTTAAAAAGGAAATATATTAAATACATTCTTTTATTATTCATTTATGATTGAGCTTCAAAATGTTTCAAAGATTTACAGTAAAAGGAATGAGGGCGTCCGATCTGTAAGTTACACCTTTGATGATGGAAAGATTTACGGCATTGTTGGACCAAATGGGGCCGGTAAGACCACTTTGATAAATATAATTGCAGGTGCCCATACCCAAACATCCGGAACTGTTTTAATAGAGAACCTTGACACCATAAGAGACAGGGAAGAATCCCTGATGAAGGTTGGATGGATGCCTGATTCCTCAAAACTTAACGGTTTTCAAAAAATAATTGACCAGTTTGAATATTTTGGCGCAATGCGAGGATTGGATTACAGGGAGGCAGGGAAAAAGGGCATGGAATTGATGATAAGATTTGGATTGCCTAAAAATATATGGAATAAAACCATGCAGAAGCTTTCTTTGGGACAGAGGAGGAGGGTTTCCCTGGCCTTTGCGGTACTTAATGATCCAAAAAACATTGTGATGGATGAGCCTTACAATGGCTTTGACCCTGATGGAATAAGGATGATAAGTGATTTCATTCTTGAGGAAAAGAGCAAGGGGAAGACAATTATTGTTTCTTCCCACATTCTTAAGGAACTGGAGAGCATTGCAGACAACGTAATCCTCTTTGAAAATGGAATGATGAAGGATGAAATAGGGATTGAAAAACTAAATAACTCAAGAAAGGTAAAGATCATTTTAGAGGTGAAAAATCCAGATGAAAACCTGCTTCCCTTTCTATCACGTCTTGGGGATGCAAGGAGAATAGGAAACACATATCAGGTTATTACGGAACAGGGACCGGAAACGGATGATTTAAACACAACCCTTGTTAAAAATGGATATGTGGTCCTTTCCTTTAAGAACGAGAAACAGACCATTGAAGATTTTTATTTTTCAAACAGAAAAGGGAAAAACAAACGGGCAGACTGTGGCTACAGATGCACAAAAGAATGCTGAAGAGAAAGCAAAAGAGCTTATAGCAAAGGCAATCGTATATCGCCAGGATTTCATAAAATCTAGGATCATAGATGCAAATGGCTCTATACAAATTGGGCTAAATGTTTTCAGGCCAAACGAGCCAATAGGCCTAATACCAAACGGCACCACAGGAAAGCTTGTTCAGGCACTCGAAAAAGCAAAGTCAAACATAGAAAGTA
>JAGDXN010000060.1:221-523 GCA_023256455.1 Cuniculiplasma sp. | reverse complement strand
CAATCCCTTCAAATTTACAGCGTGAACTTTTGACTGTTATAAAGTTTTGGGACAACCAATATTGCAATTTTTTGTGCAGAGAAAATTATAAATAAGTTTTCGACTTAATTAATTTGCATTCAATGAATGAGAATATAAAGAGATAACCGGCAAAGAAGTGCCATCATGAAAACACTCAGGAACTGGATGAAGAAATATCAAAATTTCCAGAAAAATCGGAGTACCATTTAAAAATGGGAATGGAACTGACAACCCTTTAACTTGTAGGCGTTATTGTTTCAAAATAAGATGGCAGAGGTTAT
>JAGDXN010000060.1:0-211 GCA_023256455.1 Cuniculiplasma sp. | reverse complement strand
AAAAAGCAAAGTCGAACATAGAAAGTATATACTATACAATAACCTCCGAAGTACTCAAGCTTTATGGTGATACATACGAGTTCTCAGAAAAGAGCTTCCTTTCTTCCAATAATGTTCTCCCTACCGCAGAGGAAGCCAAAGATGTTGTCGAATTCAGGAAAGCACAAAAGAAAAATGTCAGGGTGAGGAAGCAGCCTGCAACGCTGGACGG
>JAGDXN010000074.1:5621-14331 GCA_023256455.1 Cuniculiplasma sp. | reverse complement strand
ATGATAACTTCCTATTTTTCATTTACTTTCAATGAAGACAAGATAAATCATTTTAAATTTGATATAAACCTAAAAAATGTAAAGCATATTTAATTGGTAAGTATGTCAACCATAATGAATTCCGGTGTGCCTAAGCTTCATGATGTTGTTCCGAGACCATATCAGATTGAGGCTTACAAAAAATCCCTCGAAGGTAACCTGCTGCTCGTATTGCCCACAGGCCTGGGTAAAACAGTAGTGGCAGCACTGGCTGCCGCCCACTACCTCCTGGATAAGAAATGTGTCATAATGCTTTCACCCACAAGACCCCTTGTTGATCAGCACGTAAATACTATGAAAAATCTCTTCTCGGAATATGATTTTAAAATTAATGGCATAACCGGCCACAATTCAGTTCTTGAAAGATCATCCCTGTGGGCGGAATCCCAGTTTGTCATATCCACACCACAGACCGTGCAGAAAGATATTGAGCGTGGAAATATATTCCTCAATAAGTTTTACCTCCTCATAGTGGATGAGGCCCACAGGGCCACAGGCAACTATTCCTATGTCAATGTGGCAAAGGCAATCAGCGATCTTCCCGGAAGGAGATTACTTGCCATGACGGCAAGTCCTGGTTCAAATAATGAGAAGATAGATGAGATCAAAAACAATCTATTCATAAAGAACGTCATTATCAAAACTGACAGGGATCCCGATATAATTGAATATGTAAAGGGTTCTGACATTGAGCCAATATTTATTGCCCCTGCTGAAGAGCAGAAGAAATGCATTGAGTATCTTCATAAGGCGAAGGATGAAATTCTTGGAAATTTGCAGGTAAAGTTTCCCTTTGTAAGAAAAAGATCATCAAGGGCGGATATGAGCCAATACATAAGAGATCTTTCGGCAAGAGCCGTAGCCGGTGAAAAGAACCTGTTTTCTGACATACCCTATTTTACGGCGGTGGTAAGGCTTGATGTACTCTCAGAATATATTGAGACCCAGGGGATGGAAATAGGACTGGATTACCTGAATGAAATGGAGAACAGCGAGGAAAAATCCATGATGAGAACCTATGGAATCCTGAGTAAAATATCCTATTTCCAGGATGCAGTAGATATATTGAAAAAACGGTCTGGAGAATATATAAATCCAAAGTTCAGAGGTGCCCTTAACCTGTGCGAAAATACCATAGGGGAGAGGCCACAGTCAAGATGCATCATATTCACTCATTACAGGAAAACTTCTGATTTTCTCTTAAAATTCCTTGAGAAAAATTCCCAGATTGTAAAGCCCTTAAGGTTTGTGGGCCAGGCTGGAAAACAGGGAGATAAGGGAATGTCCCAGAAGGAACAGATTGAAGGAATAGAACAGTTTAAGGAGGGAAAATATAATGTTATGCTGGCAACAAGCGTTGCAGAAGAGGGACTGGATATACCGTCAACAGATCTTGTTATTTTTTATGAACCGGTCGCATCTGAAATAAGAAGCATACAGAGACGGGGAAGAACGGGAAGATTCAGGCACGGGAAGGTATACATACTGATCTTCTCCGGAACGAGAGATGAGGCATACTATTTTTCAAGCCAGAACAAAGAAAGAAAAATGATAGAAAGCATGAAAAAAGAGATGGACAGGAGAAGGCCGAGACATATTGATGAATATTAGGACAGATCTGAGGATATTTTGCTCAGTCTTGCCAGGAGATAATCAAGCTGTATCTTGTCAGATCCACCCTGAACTAATCTTGTTTCTGCTCTCTGACCATCAGGCTGTGCATGCCCTTTATTATGTCCAGCGCTGAATATCCGCTGTCAATTAACAGACTCATTCCTATTCTGGACGCCTCTTCAAAATTCCCATGGCGTGCATTGCTTAAGAGCGGGATAATATCCTTTTCTTCCACATTGCCTGCTATCTCATAAACATCCCTTACGGTTGGCTTTTCCACATATGAAAGAGATTGAAGCAGATTTATTCCTTTTCTGAGGTCACCCTCAGCGTTTTCTGCTATGGCATCCATTATATCGTCCGAAAGCTTCAGATTTTCCTTTTCGGAAACACCCTTCAGGGCCTTTTTCATATCACTATCTTCAATTTTCTTAAATCTTATGAGAACTGCCCTTGACTGAAGTGGAGGGATTATTCCGGTTGAATAATTGCATGAAAATATGAACCTTACATTTTTAAAATAAACTTCCATTGTCCTTCTGAGTGCTGCCTGGGCTTCAGGCGTTAATTCATCAGCCTCATCCAGAAATATAATTTTGAACTTTCCCTCTGTTATGGATTGCGTTCTTGCAAAATCCTTAATGTCCTCTCTTATAATACTTATACCCCTGTCATTGGATGCATTCAACTCAAGGAAATGATCCCTCCAGTTTTCTCCAATCATCTCCATGGCAAGACATATGGCTGCGGTTGTTTTACCCACGCCCGGAGGACCTGCAAAGATAAGGTGGGGCATCTCCCCTGAAGAGATAAATCCTCTAAGTATTCTTGTTGCTTCCTGCTGCCCGGCTATATCTTCAACTCTCTTTGGCCTGTGCTTCTCTATCCAGATCTCCATCTAATGGTTATTGCTTTAAGGTAATATAAACTAAACGAACCGTAACAGATAATTGCCAATAAACAATCATATATCAAGAATATGAAAAGAATAGTAGTATTTGCTTCAGGTACCGGAACAACATTCAATTCCATAGTGGAATATGCAAGGGAAAATGGGTCATATTCCATTGTTTCACTTGTTTCCAATAAAATGGACTGTGGGGCTGTACAAATTGCAAAAAGAGAGAAAATAGATGTCATTGAATACGATGAAAATATTGTGGATAAAATTTCAAGCATAAAACCAGATCTTATTGTTCTTGCAGGTTTTTTGAAAATACTCAAGCCTGGAATTATAAATGAATATTCTGGAAAAATTATAAACATACATCCATCACTCCTTCCATCCTTCGGTGGAAAGGGGTTTTATGGAATAAGGGTGCACAGGGCCGTTAAGGAATCCGGGGTCAAATTCACAGGTTTCACCGTACACAGGGTTACAAAGGATGTGGATGCAGGTGAGATCCTTTATCAGATGGTTACCCCCGTTCTTGACAGTGATACACCTGAAGATATTGAAAGAAGAGTTCATAAAATGGAACTTGAATATTTTCCATCCATGATTGAAAATTTATTGAAGGGTAATTAACCTTCAAGAAAACTTCTGTCTGCAATCCCGGACCTTTTTCTAATGTAAATGAGTGCCATCAAAATTATTGTTACTATGGCAGCACCGAAGATCAGGATTATGCCAAGGAAGGCTAACCCAACACCTATGGGATTAACGTTGGGGAGAAATGTAACGGTGAATGCACCATCAAAGAGAAAGTGGATGGGTATGTCAACAAATGGCCCGAACAGCATAAAGCCCATGGCGAGAACAACACCGGCAATGGCTGCCTGTGGGATCTTTGAAATAGACCACCCGCCGTAATCATAATGGGCATAACCAAAAAGCATGCTTGTAATTATAATTACGGCCCAGTCCGCCTTATCCAGTTTCCTGCCAGCTCTTTTCATTATCCTCCCTGGGAATAGAAATACCTCATACCATCTGAAATTTACCTTACTGAGCTTATACCTTGCAAACAGATATATGCCGATTGGCAATATTCTGAATTCAATCTCCTCCACAAAGGGCGCATATATGAGTTCATAATAGAGAAGGTTAGGGTATAGCTTCTCGTCCTGTGTTATAAAACTTGAAGTGATGGGTGCTCCCAGCAAGTCTTGAATTAACACAAGAACTATGGATATTAAGTAAAGGAGGCTCCCAGCACCGATTATGAAGCCAATGGGTGTTTCCAGAGGGTTTCTTCCCCTGTGGGTTCTTTCCCCATTCCAGTCATATGCAAATATTAAAATATACAGGAAAAGAAGGATTGCCACACCTGCCCAGAATGGAATGGGAAGAAGGAAGGCGAACTGACCCTTTGGTGGGTAGTAGAAATAGTAGAAAGCATTGCTTATGAAAATATTTTTACCATTAACTACACCGGCAAAAAGTGCTCTTCCATAGGTGTTTGAAATGAGTGTGAAAATCCCGATAAACATTAGAAATGTCAAATCTGCAAAGAATATGCTGTAAAATATATCTGAAATACCGATCTTCCTCATTCTGGTAACATGATTGCAATCAAACTTATTTTATTTTTACTAAAAATTTCAAAAGTTGATGGACATCAGAACATCATCAACATATCTGTCAAATATGAGAAACTGGTTTTTTCTCACCCCTTCTATCTCAAATCCCATCTTTTTGTAAAGGCTTATGGCATTCTCATTGGATGAAAATACCTCAAGATTGAGCTTTTTAATTCCCTCCCTTTTGCACCATTCAATTCCCTGGGAGATCATTTTGCTTCCAATTCCCAGATGCCTGTATCCTTTGAGAATGGCAATACCCAGGGTTGCCGTATGCCTGTTTTTTCTGAATATTCCCCTCTGAATCTTCATAATGCCAACCACTTCACCCCTGCTGGTGGCTACAAGATTGAGGTCGTCTGGGTTCCTTATCATATCCTTTTCCCCTCTTTCCGTGTAAAGATATATGTCGCCAACAAGGTATATTTTCTCATCCATCACACTCTGCATGCACCTGATTATGCCTGAGGCATCGGATGGCCTGGCGATTCTGATGTCATATTCAATTTCAGGGCTTTCCGTTGAAAACACCTACTTCTTTCCCAGTATGGCCTTCCTTATCTCTGAATATAGTTCTTCGAAGGAATCCAGAACTTCCTTTGCTTCCTTAAGAATTTCTTCCTTATTTTCTATAAATTCCGGAGTCAGAATTGCTCCATCCTTGGATGGCATGATGATTCCATCCTTCTCCAGAATTCTCAGGGAATATCTGATTTTATGATCTGGCAGTCCTGTGGACTGGGATATCTTTATGATGCCTGCCGGCTGGTCATTCATCAGGGCTTCTATTATCTTAACATGCCTTTTTACAGGTTCCATCGTCTCTTTCAATTCCTTAAACAGATTGTGTTCGTGATTCAAAATTATCCATTAGGTATATAAAAGGGGTTTATTAAATCTAATTATTGCTTAATTATAATAAAAAACATTATTTAATTAAGGATATATTATCTTTCCCTTTTCGCTCACGCTCCTTTCACCCACTATTTCCCTTATAATTCTCTCCCTTTCTTTAATATATTCACTGAATTTCTCACCATTTTCAGATAATTTGCTTACCCTGATTGCATTTATTCTCAAGTATATCTCGAGCCTGAGTTTAAAGGATATATCTTCCTGGAGATCTTCCACCCTCACGACCTCTTTTTCCATACAATTAGGAATGTGTTTTACTTTATTAACTATTTTAGATTCCCTGAAAGGTATAACATGAAAGTGGAATCCCTTAAGGAATCTGTATATGAAATAAGCGATAAAAATAAAAGGGCAAGAATCATAGGCACAGAAAATATAATTAAACAGGCAATGGAAACTAATGCGATTCAGCAGCTGTTAAATATTGGATCTCTCCCTGGCCTTGTGGATGATCCCGTGGGACTTCCAGATATCCACCCCGGATATGGTTTTCCCATTGGTTCTGTGGCGGCCTTTGATGCAGATTCAGGCATTGTACTGCCTGGAGGTGTGGGATATGATATTAACTGCGGCGTTTCTCTTCTTTCTACCGGACTTTCCCTGAAGGTCTTTCTTGAGAAGAGAAAGGAATTCATGGATGAGGTGTTCAAAAGAGTTCCTGTTGGGATGGCAAGAAGCAGATTCAAGCCTTCTCTGGATGACCTGAATGAGATAGTGGAAACAGGCCTTAAATGGGCCTATGGAGAGGGTTTGTGCGATGAACATGATATGAGAGTGACCCAGGATTCCGGATCAATGTATGCGGCAGAGAGGCAGAATATAAGCGAAAGTGCCATGAACAGGGGAATGAACTATCTTGGAACATTGGGTTCAGGCAATCACTTTATGGAGATCCAGAATGCCAGGGATGTATATGATGAGGATATGGCTCAGGATTACCTTGTTTTCAGAGATATGGTTTACATCATGGTTCACACCGGATCGAGAGGTCTGGGTCACCAGGTGGCGACAGATTACATGGAGGAGGTTGAAAATATCTGCCATGATGAAAATGTTCCTGACAGGCAGCTGAAATATGTTCCAATTAAAAGCCAGACAGGTGAAATGTACATATCTGCAATGAATGGGGCTGCCAACTATGGGTTTGTGAACAGGCAGATCATAATTAACAATATCAGAGATTCTTTGAAGTCTGTGTATGGGAAGGAGTTTGTTTTGGAGGATTCCGCTCTTGTCTGTTCCATTTCTCACAACATAGCAAGATTTGAAAGGGTTGTATCAAATGGCAGAATGGTAAATGCTCTTGTACACAGAAAAGGGGCAACCTCTGCCTTTGGACCCTCAAGGGCAACCGGTCATTTTTCAGGTAAGGGGGATCCTGTTCTCATACCTGGCAGCATGGGTACCAGATCTTTTGTCCTTACGGGTCGGGATGGGAATGAAAACATATCAATTTCATCAAGCAGCCACGGAGCGGGAAGAGTTCTGAGCAGAAAGCGGTCAAGGGATGAAATATCCTCATCGGAAGTTTACAGAGATCTGCTGAATAAGAACATACTGGCCCTTTCACCATCAGAGTATGCACTCGCTGAGGAATCACCTGAATCCTACAAAGATATTGATGATGTTATACGTGCAAGTGAACAATCAAAGATCGCAAAAAAGGTTGCATCGCTTATTCCCATTGGAGTTATAAAGGGGTGATATGGCATGGTTTTGGTTTGTGGAGATTTCTTTAACGGAAAGGAAATGGTTGAAGGTTATATAGATACAGAAGAAGGAATATTCCGCCAGGGTGTTGAGGGCAGGAAAGAATACACTTGCATAAGAGCTCCTGTCAACGCCCACACACACCTTGGAGATTCCTTCATAATGGATGAGCCTGTGGGAACACTTGCAGAAATAGTGGGACCGGGAGGTTTCAAGCATACCCATCTGGCAAATGCCAGTGTGGAAAAGATTTCCCACTACATGAAAGAAAACATTGAATTCATGAAAAGATCCGGGACCCACATATTTTTTGATTTCAGAGAAACTGGAAACAGGGGAAGGATGACCATTGAGACCATAAGAAACCATTCTGATGGGATTGTGCTTGCAAGGCCGGAAAACCTTGAAGATTTTAAAAAAGTGCTGGATATTATCCATGGAATTGGATTCAGCGCCGTATCGGATATGAATATGGATTATGCCATGTCCCTTTCAGATTTTGCCCATAAAAATGGGAAGATTGTGGCAAGCCATTTCAGTGAAAATAGGGTAGAAAGCCTTGAAAATATTGGTGAAATCAATCCCGATTTCCTTGTACACTGTACTGCACTGGATAAAAAACAGTTAATGGATTTGTATCAAATAACTGAAAATATTGCGGTCACTCCAAGGTCCAACAGATTCTTTAATATTGAAAGCGATTACAGGAAGTTCCTTGATAATGGCTTCAATCTGTGCCTTGGTACGGATAATGCAATGATATGTTTGCCGGATCTTTTTGGTGAAATGGAATTTCTGTACAGAATACAGAAGAATGTGAACAGGATTTCCCCTGAGGAAATACTTGGAATGGCTACAATCAACCCCTATAAGATGCTGAAGAATTTCCATATAGAATACAGGGAAAAATGGATATGCTTTAAGGAGAGGGAAATGACACCCTATTCTATTATAAGGTCATCAGGAAAAATTCCATTCATTCAGATAGAAGCCAACCCCAAGATTTAAAAGGAATGTTTATAAGTGAGGGTTTATTTAGCGAAAAAGAGGAAGATAACTTTGGACAGTAAAAAGATGTTGTCAGCTTTTCTGATAGCAATATTCCTGTTAGGAATGGCAAATTTGGCAGCGATATCAAATGCAAGCAGTCCTCCCTCTTCGAGCGTGACCATCAGTGTCTATGTTGAGAACGGAGGAAATCAGGTAGGGCCTTCTGCGGCACCTGTAGTATATGTTAATTCCACAAGTGGTTACACAGTGAGTATGTTTACAATGGGATCAAGTAACAGCAATATGGTTACAATTCCCTATGGTACATATACGGTTACAGCACTGCCCACCAATACAACCCTTGCTGGAAAGGTATATTTCACAAATAAGAAAATGGAGATTGTGAATGTTGACAAACCATATTTGAATCTGTCAATTAATCAAAGCTCTGTATCTGCACAGTATACAGATGTGTCAATACAGGGTCTTAACGGACAGACAGCAACAATACTTTTCTCATCAATGAATGGAAATGTTTTCAACATGGTTACAACATCCTCATCTTCATTCAAAACGTACCTTCCATCCACAGGGGAATTCAATGCTGTGGTATACTTCAATGGAAACCCCAATAACGGTGTTGATTTTTACAACGTAATGGTTTCCAACAACAGTCTGAGCCTTGATCTTAATGCAAATTCATATAATTATTACGGAACTGTTTACAAATCAAATGGAAATACTGTATCGGCAGTTAAGGTTCTGGTATATAACAGCACATATAACATATACAGCACAATGAAATTCAACAGTGCTTCATTCTTTGTGAGCACATCTTCATCAAATTATGTTGTACTTGAATGCTCAGGATGCAACCCAATGAACATTACGGGAATGACCGGAACGCATAAATTCACAC
>JAGDXN010000074.1:0-5611 GCA_023256455.1 Cuniculiplasma sp. | reverse complement strand
CTATAATTCAACTTCTTCAGTGATGACAAAATACTCACTGGGCAAGAATATGAGGAATTTGACCGTGAATGAGAGTTACATCATAGAAAACAACACTCCGTTCCCGGGACTGCAGTCTACAAGTTCAGGATACCTTGCATTCCAGGAAAAGAGCAGTTCATTCACCAATGATGTAGAAATGATGCTCAAAAACATGAGCACCAACTCATATTACTTCTTCCTTGCAAACAATTCCTATTACAATCTTACTGGAAATGTAAGTGTCACAATAAACCAGAAAGTGCCTGGAGATCTATTTGCAAATGTAACTGCAACATATTACAATAAGAAAATGAGCAGTTCAGATTATAAGAATCTTGTTTTGAAAATATTCCAGAACAGTTACAGTTTCCTCCAGTACAAGACATTTGTTTCATACAGCAATTCGACCGTTTCAGTAAAATCAGCATCATCCACAGTATCCTATTCAAATCCCTTTGAAATTTACCCCGTATCTTCACCCCAGTGGGTTACGGTCAATTTCGGAAAGTCCCAGAAGCCGGTGTTCATGAATTCAAACATTATGGTTTACTATCCAGGAATGAAAACAACAAGCTCCGTGCTTAACTCCAGTTCATCCAATACAGTGATTGTTGTGCCCATTAACGAAAATGTGAGCATAAATGTATCACAGACCCTTTACAACCCCGTAAACGGCATGTATCAGTACCTGCCACCCGTTTCATTTATGTGGAATGTCAGTGGAAAAATTCTTTCTGGTAGCAACGTGTCAAAAGAATACAATATATCATATAAGTTCACAAATACAGTAACAAATATACATCTCATGGGAACAGATACATCCAATCTATCCAATTCAACGAACATAACTGTTCTGGCCCTTCCATCGACAGATATGCCATATGTAAATCTTACATACAATGTAAATGGTAAGAACCATACCCTCAGGTATTCACCCATGGGAAAAACCATAATGGCAAGCATAAAGGTAAACCAGAATCAGGCAGTGAAATTCAATGCCCAGTACAGTTCACTGAACTACACATACAATGGGAAGAAATATTCACTTCAGCTCTCCTATTCATGGGCATTCCCCAACTACACAACGTCAGGCTTCAAGGCCAGTTACATATATACAGTGCCAAGTGTAAAGGCAGGAATTGAAAACTCATACCTTAACATAACATCTTCAGTAAACACAACCACATCAGTTATGATAATGGCATATGTTAATGATACAACACCACCAAGCCCCGTAATAACACTTCAAAATATGAATCACACAAACGTATCATCTGTTCTTGCCGGATCCCCAATGATCGTTACAGCAAACTATTCCTCTGATCAGTATTATCAGTTCAGTGACCTGAAGTTCAACTGGACATTCAGGTATGCAAATGGAACCATAATGAATACAAGCAGCTCCAACTTTTCCGTAATTGCATATAACCCCTCTGCATCAAGCTGGAACTCATCAAACTGGCTTATTGTACAGTTTAACATCCTGACACATGTCCACATTGGACTTCAGGTATCCAATCCCAATGTAACTGCTTACAGCAACCAATCCTATGTGCCATCCTACACAGGGCCTAACCTCCATGTTACATCCATATATTACACAGGAGGATTCACACAGGGTACAACCAAGATGATTGAGGTAAATGTTACAAACGATGGAACAGCAACTGCAAGAAATGTTCAGATAATTGTGAAAGTTGGAAATTCCATAGTGGGCAGCCAGACATTCAACAATATAAATCTGACACAGAACCAGACAAAGAGCCTTGATGTAAACGTAAGTTTCCCCAATGCAGGTTCCCAGAACATAGTGGTATATGCAAACACAACATCCCAGCCCTATTTCATTGCCAAATCTGGTGAATATTCAACTTCCATAAGCGTTGGTGCTTCACCATATAAGGTACCTCTGGTAATTGCTGCCATAGTTGTAATAATAGTCATAGTGGGTCTTCTCTATTACAGAGTTACACAGGGTTCTTTCCCAACCTTCGGAAGAAAGAAACAGCAGACAACAATGCCATCAAAGCCAAAATCTGGTGAACAAAAGCCCGCAGAACAGCCAAAGAGCGGAAACAAAAAACAATAATTTTTTTTATATTTTAAAAAAAATTACATTTTATTTACATTTTTTATACCCAGTATGGATGAGCAATCCTGAACAATACTGGTATATGATTTTATTATGGCAATCCTCCTGTTTTTAATTTCATCCTTCTGATCGATCACCCTGGAGTTTTCATAAAAACTTGTAAATTTCTTTGACAGGCTGAGAAGGTAAGTTGCCAGGACTTCGGGTTTGAGAGAATTGAATGCTTCCTTCAACTTATATGGATATTCATATAAATGCACAATCAAATCTATTTCTTCCTTATTCATATCTTCCTCTGTAAAACTGCCGCCTGAACCACTCTTTTCAAGAATGCTGGATGCTCTTGTGTATGAATACATTATAAATGGAGCGGTTTCACCATTAAAATCCAGTGCGTCTTCCCACCTGAAGGTTATGGGCTTGGATGGATTTATGCGGAGAATGTAAAATCTTAAGGCTGAAGATGCTATTTTTTCCGCTGTACTTTGATCTGAACTACCATATCTCCTTTCAATCTCCTGTGAGGCTTTTTCCACCAGTTTGTTGTACACCTCAGAAACAGGAATGCTTGTTCCCTTTCTTGTGGACATCTTCCCTGATTCCAGGTTCACATATCCGTAAAATATGAAATCCATCTGGTTTTCATATCCCAAAAGGGTGTGCATTATGTAATTCATGATCTTTCCGTGTTCCTTATGATCCTCACCCAGAACGATTATGCATCTGTCATACTGGGAAAACTTGTACATATGATAGGCTATGTCTCTGGTCACATACAGGCTTGTGCCATTTCCCCTTTCAAGATAGATCTTTCTAAGATTGGGTATATCAATATACTTTGCCCCGTCTTTTTCATCCCTTTCCAGATTTTCTGAAAGTTTCCTTATTACCTCTTTTGTTTCCCCTGAGGTAATGAATTCTGATTCCCATGTGAATTCATCGAACTTTATGTCAAGTTTTTCAAGATCCCTGACTATGGATTCCAAAACAACAGATGCGATCTCCCTCACATTTTTTATGAGTTCCCCATCACCCTTTTCATATCTTTCCATAAGATCTTCTACTTCTCTTTCGCTCTTCTGCTCCTCAAAATAGTTGTAGATTTTGACATAACCATCCAGAAGGTTTTCCACTGTGAGTTCGTCACCCTTATGGAACTTTTCATATCCAAGATAGAGAGAAAGCATCTGTTTTCCTGAGTCGTTAACATAGTATTGCTTTGTTACCCTGTAACCATATCTTTCTATGAGCTTTGCAACAGAATCACCAATAATGGAGTTTCTTACCCTGCCCATGTGTATGGGGCCTGTGGGATTTGTGCTTGTATGCTCAACCGATACCCTTTCAGGGTCCTGGAACGAATCGGGAAATATTCCTGCTGTTTGGAGAGATTCAGATATGGTGTTTAAAATTGCAATTGGGTTCAGATATACGTTTACATAATAACCTTCCCTTTTTACAGAAGACACAAAGCCAAGCTTTTCTATATCAGAACATATCTTATCCAGCTTCCCTTCAAAATTCGTTTCTTTCTTTCCATATTTGATGAGCCTCAGGGTTATATGGGCATGTTCGGTCGGGTCAAATAATACCTCCTTCTCCTCAATTTCGCTCAAGGTTTTCTTTGCCTCTGACCTTATAATTTCAAGCAAGTCCTGAAATAAAAGCATGTGTAGTTATGTATGCAACATTTATAATTTTTCTTTATTCTCAATTTTAAATCCAATTGACTCTGCATCCCTGAAGAAATTGGGGTAGCTCTTGCTTACTGATGATGAATTTTGAATTTGGAATCTATCCTTAAAAAATGCGGAAGCAATGAATTTTGTCATTACCATTCTGTGATCTGCACTTTCGGGTATTTCGTTAACAGAGTTTACCTTTCCCCTATAAATATAAAGATTTTCCGAAGAGTATTCCCACTGACAGCCAATGGATTTCAAAATTTCCATTATTCCCCTGAGCCTGTCGCTTTCCTTTGCCCTTAATCTTTCTACATTCCTTATTTCAACGCCTTCCTCTGATATGAGAGAGAGAATTGAGATTGGCGGTGCAAGATCTGGGTTTTTATCCACATCAAGGGATATCCTTCCAATTTCAGTTTTTTTGGATGTTACACATACTGTATCCCCATGATGTTCTACTTTTATGTATTTCTTCAGTATTTCCAGTATTTCCCGGTCTGGCTGCACTGTTCTTTCAGGCAACCCCGTCACAGTTATGCCATCATCAGACAGCAAAAGACCCATAACTATGGGAAATGCCGCAGAGGAATAATCCCCTTCAATCTCCACATCCTCTGGAATATGGATATCACTGGAATTAATTGATATAATTTTTCCCACAAGAGACAATACGCCAAACTTCTCCAGAACGGATTGGGTTATTTTCACATATCCCTCTGAGGCAATCTTTCCCTGAACCTCTATGATTCCATTTTCCTCTCTGGAAAGGGCCATGCAGAACATAAGGGATGACAAAAACTGCGAACTGAGAGATGGGTCAATCCTTATATTTCCCGGGCATGAAAAATCGGATGCATCCACATATACCCTGTTTTCATGGGAAGAATAATTATAACCATAGGGCTTCAGTGAACTGATCAAAGGATCTATTGGCCTTCTTAGAAGGTTTGGATTACAAATTATTTCAGTTTTGCATCTTTTTGATGCCAGAAGTCCATGGAGAAGTCTGAAGCTGGTTCCAGATTCCCCCACGGCCAGAGTTTTTGGTTTTTCAAATTTTCCTTCCAGTGTGATTCGATCTCTATCCTGATGGATTGTTTTTCCGCAGGATTTCCCTATTTCCATGGATACCCTGTCATCATCAGAAAAACCAGGATTATGAATGGAAATACACCCGTCCATGAATGAAGAAAGAAGAACATATCTTTGCATGAAGCTCTTGGAAGGAGGGGCCCTCACCATTCCTCCTATTTTTCCCCGGACTGCAGAAATCAAGCCTTGATCCACTCCACATATGCAGGCCTGTTGCTCAGCCTTGTGCTAAGGAACTTTATTCCCTTTGCCTTAAGTATGGATGCATCTCTTGATCTGTCTGCAGTGTTTCTATAAATGAGGAATACAGATGGGCCCTTCCCGTTTACTCCTGCATGTGAGAAGCTGAGATTCTGAAGTTTTTCATAATCCAGTTTTGATTGGGAGATTGTTCCCATATAGTTTCCATTGATTATGGCAGTATATTCAAAGTTGTATCTGTTAACACGATTCCACATATCTTCATAGGCCTTGCTCAGAAAGGAGAAGTCATTGCTTCCAAATTTAAAACTCTCCTTTTTCCTGTTGGTCGTCAGAATTATGACAGGCTTCTCTTCTATGCTCTGCCTCTTTACAAGTTTACCTTCATAATTGCTTGTAATGCAGAGGCCTCCGAGAAGGGATATGGCAAGATCGTCTGTGGCACCCGTAGCTGACATTTTCATCTCCCTTGAGATCTCACTCCCGTCTCTGAGCATTTCCTCCTGTGAAAGTTCAATGC
>JAGDXN010000023.1:13076-14403 GCA_023256455.1 Cuniculiplasma sp. | reverse complement strand
AGGGCTTCTGAATTTATTCTTATTCATATTATGTTTCAATAGAATCTTTTCGGAAAGGAAATAAATGGTTGCAAGCATAAGTATGAAAAGAGATAAAAGGAAGACGTTTAATATGTTTGAATTCGAAATAACAAATATGAAGTTGGCAATTATTGGCCCAGCCGCTGAGGCCAAAGACTGGAATAAGTTGTAAAAGGATACAGATCTAATTCTTGTATTTTTAGCCCTGCCTATCATTTCAGTGAACAGGGTTAACCCAAGGCCGGACTGGGAAATACCATAAAGAATGGAAGGAAAAATGACTTCAATAGCATTTTTCGAAAATATAATTAGAATAATTGCAACTAAGAATATTACAAGGTTTACAAAGATTGTCTTCTTCAGCCCCCATCTTTCCGACAATTTTCCCCATTTCAATTGAGACATAATTGATGATATGGAAATAATAAGGAATATCAACGTATAATAGGATGGGCTAAGGGAGAGAAAATCTCTGGATATTATGTAAAGTTGAA
The DNA here is from genome assembly GCA_023256455.1 of Cuniculiplasma sp. GTDB lineage: Archaea > Thermoplasmatota > Thermoplasmata > Thermoplasmatales > Thermoplasmataceae > Cuniculiplasma. The sequence continues at coordinate 13,888 of JAGDXN010000023.1, read as the reverse complement.
AATATGGCATCAACATTGAAGAGCCAAGATAAAATAGTATAACAAACAAAAGGAAGGATTTGAAATCCGTTTCTATCTTCCCTTTTTTTACCTTATCTTCATTTGAAAGGGAGAAATTTGGCATTTTTGTCATAATGTACAGAGAGATTGATGAAAATATGACCACCCCTGAAAGAAAAACTGTGGCAATTGCAATTTCATAATCCTTAATTCCCGCAAAAATTAGCAGGGCTATGAAATAGCCAAAGAGAGAAAAAATTTTCATGATAAAGTTTCTTTTAGCGAAGTATGTATTTCTTTCCTCAGCTGGAATAAGGGTGGGAACCCAGAGTGTCCAGGTTGTTCCTGAAGCTGAAGCAAAGAAAGTTCTCAGGGAAAGCAAAGTAATCATCAGAACGAACTTCTCATAATATCCCGGGATGAAAATAAGAAAAACGACGGGTATCCACAGAAGTCTGTCAAGAAAAGTAATGAAAACGGTCATTCTTTTTAAGTTTTGTGTCTTCTGACTAACCTTAACAGAATAAAGTTGCGCCAGTGGCACAAGAAATACTGGTATCCCAGTTATGTAACCAACAGGGGCATTTACGCCAAATAATAAAATGGACAGTGGCACAAGAAAAGGCGTCGTCATTGAGCTGTATGCTGCCCAGAAAAGACCATCTGTAATTGAAAGTTTTTTAGTGGCACTTACTATATCAGTCTCAGGAATAAAATAGGATTTTATTTGAATTTTGAAAAAATTCATCCCCTTACTGTGAGTGTATTTTTACTCTTTTAATAATCTTTATCTCTTCTAAGCATACTCTTAA
>JAGDXN010000023.1:11926-13012 GCA_023256455.1 Cuniculiplasma sp. | reverse complement strand
GGAATCGGTTTTAGCCGGTTCTTCAGGAAGAAACAATTTAAAGATCTTTCTCGCCATAACTGTAGCAACCCTATTTATTTTTGGAGGGTTGCTTGTTATGTTTGAGAATCCTGTATCGCAACATCATTCGATACAAGTAGCGAGGCCATCGGCATCAAGCAGTGTAACCATAACTGTATGGGGATCAGGTTCTCCAGGCGGTGAGCAGGAAGTCTTTAATCAGACTCTTGCATCATTTGAACAGGCCTATCCAAACATAACTGTTAAGGATAGTCCAGCCATAAATGTTGCATCAACCACCTTTACAACTGCAGCCCATTCTGGCACTGCTCCAGATGTTTACAGAGACACAAGTGATAATGCAGGTGCAAACTTCGCATCCGGTTCCGTTCTTAACCTGAACCCTTATCTGAATAAGACTTACATAGACTCCTTTACAAAGGGAACTATTGCAGACTGGACATTGAATGGATCAATTTATGGAATACCTGTGAATACAAATGGTGTAGGTCTTTATTATAACATGAAGTATGTTCATAAAGTACCCACAACTGTTGAACAGTTATTGAGCTGTGCTGAAAACATCACAAATGAACACCTGACAACCCCCAGTGGAAAGAAAGTATATGGATTGCCCTACGGCCTCGGGACAGACAGCGGATACAGGTCTGCTGCATGGTTCCCTGCATTTGGTGGTGCCCTATTTAATTCCAATGAGATGCCAGTTCTTAACTCAACTGCAGATATAAATGCCATATCATTCCTCTACAATCTGACATATAACTACAAAGTAAGCCCCCAGGGTCTCACAACAATGACACAGCAGGAGCAGATGTTTGAGGATAACCAGTCGGCATTTATGATTGATGGTCCCTGGGATCAGGCTCTTTATGAGAAATATCTGGGAAAGGACCTTAATGTAACATCATTACCATTTGACACAGCTACAGGCCACTGGGTAAGACCAATATGGGGTTCTGTTGGATATCTCATATCATCACCACAGGCCAGTGGAATTAACAACCATCAGATATGGGCATCCTTAAAATTCATAGAATATATGACAAACTATACCGCCCAGAAGAA
>JAGDXN010000023.1:6773-11916 GCA_023256455.1 Cuniculiplasma sp. | reverse complement strand
TTCCTCAAGGCAGGAGATTTCCCATCATTGATCAGTGCTGGAAATTTCGTGAAGAATGACACAGCAGTTGATCCCCTTGCGCAGGGATGGATTGCACAGGAAGCACATACACAGATACAGCCAAGCTTCGTCAATATGAACTATTACTGGCCAAACTTCCATACATATGTTGGCAACCTGTACGACAACGGAACTAACAATGTTTCCTCTACGATGAACGCATTCCAGCACGCAGTTCTCAACGAGATCAACCAGCTCAATGCTAAACCAACAGGATTTACAACAGAGGACTATGAAATAATAGCCGCCATAGTTGTGATACTTGTCGCTGCGGTAGCTTCCTTTGCCTACATCAACAGCAAAAAGAACAAACCAAAACAATAAATTTTTTTTATTTTTTTTAATTTTTAATCAGGTGAAAAATTATGGAGCAAGGTATTAAATCATTTAATTTAGTGAATAAAATAAAAGCTAATCCAATAGTTATCAAGATAACCAATAGCAAAATTTACAAAAAATATGAATGGAAATCTGTGATATACATACTTCCAGTTCTCATAGTCCTGGCTCTTCTGAACTTTTATCCAATTGCGTATACCATATACATATCATTCACGAACTTTAATGTAACTCATTTCTATCATTTTGCCTTGGTAGGCTTTTCAAACTATGCCTATGTTTTGAGTACATCCAATCTGTATACAATTATAGAAAATACACTGGTGTGGAGTTTTGGAAGTACTGCCCTTATGGTACCTGCTGGATTTATTCTCGCCTTAATAATGAATCAGAGAGGATTAAGAGGAAAATTCCTTTACAGGTCTATGTTTTTATTTCCATGGGCATTCCCGGCATTCATTACAATTTTAGTATGGTCCAATATGCTTGCATATAATGGTGGAGTTGTAAATGAAATTATCAATGTTTTTGGATTCAAGTCCATAGCATGGCTAACCTCTCCAAAGTATGCAATGTTATCACTTATAATTGTTAATTTCTGGCTTTCTTTTCCATACTACACATTCGTTTATACATCAGCAGTTCAAAGTATACCTTCAGAACTGTATGAGGCTGCAGAAATGGATGGTTATGGCTCATTTAGAACGCTTACAGGCGTAACTCTTCCTCTATTGAGAAGGCAGATAGCCTTTGTTACAATATTTGGATTCATATTTACGTGGAATAACTTTTATGTACCGTTCCTTCTAACAAGCGGAGGTCCTGGGATATCAACACAGATTTTAATTACATATTCCTATCTCGAGGCATTCAGCTATAGCAACTTCTCTCTTGCAGCTGCGTACTCAGTCTTTTCAATTCTCATCTTGCTGGTATTTGTCATCATCGCAAATCATTATTCCAAGATGATGCAGGTGGTGTACTGAGGTGAAAACATGCAGTCGGTAGAAATGAATAAAAATGAGATCGGATACAAACAGGAAAACTACGAGATGTTTAAGAAGAATAATTATTACAAGAGGATAAGACTTGTGAAAAGAATTGTTTCCCATATTGTATTAATCCTCTTTTCCCTATTTGCAATCTTTCCCATATATTACGTTTTCATCACATCATTAAACCCCATAGGTTCACTTGGGGACGCAACCCTGAGAGATCTTCTTCCCACAGCCAAAGCCTCTCTGTACAACTATTACAGCATTATATTTCGGCATCCCTTTTTGCTATGGTTGAGAAACACACTATTTCTTACAACCACTTCCACACTCATTGGCCTTGGACTGGCAATAATTTCAGGCCTTGCCTTCTCAAGATTCAGAATACCTGCAAAGCATGCCCTTCTTTACACACTCCTTATCCTGACGCTGTTCCCATTCACAATGCTTGTAATTCCATTCTATTTCATGTTTGCAGAATTGCATCTTCTGAACACATTTATAGGTTTAATTATCCCATATTCAGCCTTCTCTCTCATATACGCCACATATCTCATAAAGACTTATGTGGATAATATACCAAAGGATTACGAGGAGGCTGCTCAGATGGATGGCCTTAGCAGAAGGGGTGCACTTTTCAGAATTCTTATACCTATGGCAAAACCGGTAATCATATTTTCACTTATCATAGCATTCATGGGGCCTTACACTGACTATGCCCTTGCAGGCCAGTTCCTTACCAGTCCCGGAAAATATACCATGGCTATCGGAATGTATTACATCTCACAGGGAACCATTACTGTGAATTATGGTGTTTACTCAGCCTTTGCAGTTCTAATGGGAATACCCATATTCATTGTGTTCTTCGTCTTCCAGAAATATCTGGTTTCAGGGTTCAGCCTTTCCACATATAAGTGATATACCATAGACAGTAGTAAAAATTTAAATAACCTTTAATCTTTTATTTTTTTATGAAAAGTTTTTCAAAAGTTATAGTTATGGCCATAAGCCTGCTGTTTGTTGTAACTGCATTTTCAACAATCGATTCATACGCATCTCCCTCAACAAATTCCGGTGCACTTCCATTAACTTATGAACCTGCAGTTATGTTCAACGGTTCAATTCTGGAAAATTTCAATCATATTTCGCCCTTATATGTTAATGATAATCCTTCACCCTGGGGTCCTGATAACAATATTCAATCCTTTTTTGCAGCATATAATTCCACTTGCCTGTTTCTGGGTTTCAACGCTACATTCCAGGGTAACGGTTTTGTTGTTTTTATCGGCAATGATACGGACTCAGGAATGGGCACATATAATTTCGGCACAATGAATGTATGGCAAAGAAGCATAACATTCAATTCACCCGTCAATTATTTCTTTGCCGATTTTGCCGGTCAGCCATCACAGGCATATTCAATCCAGAGCAAACTTTCTTCAGATAACATCTCTTCATACGGGACACCACAGCCCATAAGCACATATTTCACTTCCAGTTCCATAGAAATTTCAATTCCATTAAAATCCATATTCGGGAACTCCTATGGCTTATTGAATTTTCAACTCTCAGCATTTATCATAGGGGGAAGTGGATCATGGGTTGGCACAGGCATACCCTTTGATCAGGAGGGGCATTACAACAGTGGAAATCTATACACAAATTTCAATATTAATAATACACTGACATTGAGTTTGAACAGGGAGAGGCCTCTTCCTCCACCGCCCATAAACCTGGATATAATATACAATGACCATCAACCACTCTATTCGCCCATATCGTACAGTTACTGGCTTCTTCCATGGACAGACGTGCACCTTGAGGAATATGCTGAACAGGCACTGATAATAAAGAAATATCATGATGTGAATGTAACCTATTCCCTTTCCGGTTCTCTCTTATTGCAGATTGATGCCATAAGGGATGGAAACTACAATAACAGTTACATAAAGGCAGCATTCATACCGGAAAGCCAGTGGAACAACACAGTATATTATGAGATGAGCCATTTTGGGGATACATTTCTAAAAACCTTTGTTGGCAGGTACTATTATAATAATACAACCGTAAGGTCAGTACTTCAAAACGATCTGGCTTTCAATTCGCCTTCGTGGGTATACAGTTCGGCAACACCGGCCGGAAAGGAATATTCCAATCTTTTGAGGATATACGAAAGCAGGAAAAATTTATCTCTTAAGGAATTAAAAGATGCTGTGGTTGAATTCTTCCTGTGGTCTGTCAGTTATCCCATAATTTCAGGCCAGCTTGGATACAGATACATGGATCCCAGTCTGTTAAATTTATACAACCAGACATCCTTTTCCATTTCAGAGATAGGCAAAATTATATCCTACTATCCCTATGAAGCAAATCTTGTAATAAAAACGTTTTTGAAGGATCATAAAAATGGGAACGTGGAACTGATGACTACACCCTTTGATCATCCCATTCTCCCCCTTCTCTTACAGAATAACTGGACAGATCAAAATGGTGCGAATATAACCAAAGGCGTCTGGGGCAATGACGTTAATGCCCAATTGAATGTGGGTAGAGACATTTTTTACAAAAACTTTGGATATTATCCATCAGGCCAGTGGACACCAGAGCAGGCAGTTTCCAATGCCATAGTTCCATTCCTCGCTGGAAATGGTGTAAAATGGACATCAACAGATCAGGCAGTTCTTTCCCTTTCGGGAAAATTAAATGCAACACCTGGAACTGCATCATATTATGAGCAGCTCTATAAACCATACAGGATACAAACGAAGAATGGAACTGAAACCATCGTCTTCAGGGATTCAACACTTTCCAACAACTGGGCTTTTAACTATGGGGATATCGCCTCATCTCAGGGGAGCCAGGCGCCTGTACGTGACTTCATCTCGTACCTGAAGAATATATACAATACTGTTCCCTCAAAGGATCACAGAAATACACTGGTAACGGTGGCAATAGATGGAGAAAACTGGATGTTCATGTCTCCCTTTCCAGAGGATGCTGTTCCATTTTTGCAGGATCTTTATTCTGCACTGAGCAAAAATTCATCCTGGATAAGAACAGTGAACATGAATGAATATTTGAAGGAGAACAGAACTGAAGGAAACCTGACTTATCTTCCAACAGGTTCCTGGAACTATCAAGGATATGCTGGATCAGTATCACCATATTTGACACAGTGGGCAGGGCATCCAACACAGGACCAATCATGGCAGCAACTTTCCATAGTGAGAAAACTCGTGGTTAATTTCGGAATTTCCCATCATCTATATGAGCCCATAAACCTGAGCCAGTATGAGAATTCCTTCAATTACCCCTTCATAGGGGAATGGAATACAAAAACACTTCAGGACAGGTATGACGAAGCATGGTTTTCAATTCTTGCTGCCGAAGGCTCGGACATATATTTTTCCTTTGACCCCGGAGACCAGAATCTCTATGCGCAGAACGATATCGTGTTCATGCACGAGATAAGGGAAGATATGAGAAATGCCTTAAACGTGTTGCATATTAAAGAAACTCCATACCTTAAGGGAAACTGGACGCCATCACTGAAGCCACAGGTTTCCGGAGGCAAAAAATTGATTGATCCTCAAATAGATGGTTCACTGTATAATACAACTGCAATTTTCAACCTGAAGGGATTTTCAGTCAATAATAACAATCCATGGAATGGATCCTATGTGTACAGAAGTGCCGGAAATAATGGCCTATCTGTGCATTACGGGTACAACGCTTCAGACCTCTTCATT
>JAGDXN010000023.1:5295-6763 GCA_023256455.1 Cuniculiplasma sp. | reverse complement strand
CTGTATATGGCGATCTATTGCATTATCCTGCCGTCTACATGGCCATCCCTGGTCCATATAATATTACATCGGGAAGTTTCCCTCTGGAAATATATAGATCTGTAAACGGGACCCAATGGAAGTACATGGGAATATCGGGGATGGCTATCCAGGGTCAATACGGAGAATTCATGATACCTTTGAATTCCATCAATCTCATTTCCGGGAATTTCTATGAATTTTCCATACAGAATGGCCATTCTAAGGCGAATGGTCTTACAGGTCCTCTGCCCCTTTCAGTACATATATCTCAGAACGGTTTTCATCTGATTTCATCAACACACAACACTGCAAGGGGAAATGGACCTGGAAATTATACCTACCCCACTCTGATTTCTGATTATCCCAGAGGATCTGTGACAATTAAATGGTTCAACATTTCCCTGTCATCCAACGCAGTGAGGTTTTCAATAAGATTCGGCAATCTTTCCAATGTGTTCGGAGGCCCTTATGGGTTCACCCAGCCAGTGGTTGACATATACATACATAATCCTCATTTCTCCAGAGGTTCAACCATCACTCAGCCAGGTGTCAATGCAGTCATATCAAAATCCGGTGCCTGGGAATATATGATTCAGGTGGCAGGTTTTCCAGGTAATGCATATATTATTAATAGCACAAATGTTAACTTTGGGAATGATCTAAAGATCAGTTCCAATCTTTCCATAAGCACGGTTTATGTCACCATACCAATTTTCATAACTGGTCTCAATCCCTTAAATGATGGATATACCATAGTTTCAGATTTCCAGAATGGCTATGAGCCAAATGGTTGGAATCCCGTTGGAATAAAGGCATCATCCTATCAGGGTGGAGGATCGGGAGGCCCAAATTCTCCAAACATATATAGCTATATTGCACCGGCAATCCTTGGCGAAACTCCAGATCTTACACAGCAGGAGATATTATCCAATTACAATTCTACCCATCTTGCCGTTCTTTATCCCATATATCCAAAAAAGCTCAATTACACTCAGCAGATTGAAATATCAGGGGTACCATCCTTCAACACTTTCCTTTCCTATGACAATCTTATCCATGGATTCTATGTTAAGGGAAAATACCTTTACACAGCACAATCAGAAAATGGCATTCAATGGACCAATTCCAGAGTTCTGCTGCATTTCAATTCACCTGTAAATTCCGTAAGCGCAACCTTCGAGGGTAGTATTCCAATTCTGCAGGTCGGGACTGCAAACCATGTGCATATATACTTCCCCTTAAATGGCAGTTTGCAAAATATAACTGTTCCAGGTGGGAATATAATATCCACATCCATAGTGTCATCCCAATCCAATTACTGGACATTAATCCTTAATAAAACCGGCTTATACGTTGGATCAGGAAGTGGATGGGAATATCTATTCCATGCCAATATTTCTGGTGGAATCTCTGCAACATATTCATACGGATTCCTCAGCATATATTA
>JAGDXN010000023.1:3510-5285 GCA_023256455.1 Cuniculiplasma sp. | reverse complement strand
ATTATGTTACAGGTGGAATGTTAATGGAAAGATCCTATTATAAAACTTACAGCACAAGCCGGCCTTTTGAATCCTACTTAGAGCAGGAAATTGCTGGAAACATTCAAGGAAAGGTAACATCCATTGATGCATCAGGTAACTTTTTCTTTGCAGAGATCGCATATACCGTGGGGTATGGGAACAATAGCTATGCCCACATAATTTTTGTACAGCCATTCCTGGCTTTTGACATAAGGTTGCCCTCAAACGACATAAGATATATTTCCATACCTCTGGGTTTCTTTAACATACCCTTGCCTTCTCTGGCCTATGTTGGCGGTCCGGGTGACCAAAATTTATACTATTTCCCACTATTTTTTTAATCCTTTATGATCCAGGTAATGGATATATTCAATTTTCTAATTTTATGGCACTCAATAATGATCAGTACAAATACTACTGCTCATAGCATGATTAGCGAAAAGAAATTAAGCAAGGTTTCATTTAGATAATTGATTGTATGAGTCAGCTGGAATTACAGAATGTTGTGAGAAAATTTGATGACAAACGGGGTGTTTTTGGTATTGACCTTAAAATTGAAGATCACGAATTCTTCGTTATTTTGGGGCCCTCTGGTTGTGGGAAGACGACCACCTTAAGGATGGTTGCAGGGCTTGAAAAGGTGGATTCAGGAAAGATCTTTTTGGATGATCAGGAGATCACTGATTTTCCTCCAAGAATGAGGAACATCGCAATGGTTTTTCAGAATTACGCACTCTATCCTTTTTTGACCGTAAGGAAAAATATACAGTTTCCGCTGAAAATATTAAAGATGTCAAAGAAAGATATGGATGATAAAACAGAGGAGATCGCAAAGATTCTTGGAATCCAGGATCTTCTTGAACAGAAGCCAGGGGAAATATCGGGAGGCCAGAGGCAGAGGGTTGCACTGGCCCGAGCTCTTGTCAGGGAGCCAAAAATGTTCCTCATGGATGAGCCTCTTTCAAATCTGGATGCAAAACTCAGAACCCAGATGAGGGTTGAGCTGAAAAGGATACAGAAACAGTTTGGTACAACAACTCTCTATGTGACCCATGATCAGGTTGAGGCTACAACTCTTGCAGACAGGGCAATGGTCATGAGAAATGGGAGAATTGAGCAGATGGGGCCTCCTATGGATATATACAACAGACCTGAGAACAGGTTTGTGGCAACCTTTGTGGGCGATCCTCCAATGAACATGATACCTGCCCATCTGTATGAGTCTGATGGAAAGGCAAAGCTTAAGATTGAAAATATGGAGATGGATATACCTGGATTGCAACTGGATGATGGATTTAATCTCGATGTTATCGCAGGCATAAGGCCTGAGGATGTAAGGGTTGGAGATGGCGGATTAAAGTCAAAACTGGTTGTGAAACAGAACATTGGAAGGGCAGAATATCAATACTTTGAACTGAATGACGGTACGAGTTTCATAAGGCAGATCTATTCCGATGAAAATCTTCAGGAAGGGGATTTCATAAGCATCATGCCAAACATTGAAAAACTGATCCTTTTCGAGGATAATGAAGGTAAGGCGATCTATTATTATGGAATGAAAAAGCTCAGAAAGGTCCTTCTTACTGAGGGAGTCAAGAACAATAATGATTAATGGGCATAAATAAAAAATCCAAATTTCTTTATTTTTATTTTTTTGCCTTCTTTATAGATTCCATTTGAAATTATGGGCTCTTCCTTCATATTAATTTCTGTATCCTTCATAGAAAATCTTATTTCAATTTCATTATCCTTTG
>JAGDXN010000023.1:0-3500 GCA_023256455.1 Cuniculiplasma sp. | reverse complement strand
TCTAATTAACATTAGATCTCCTTCCATCCCACCGTAAAGGATTCCGTTGAATGTTGCGGGATTTTTAGATCTTATATTCTTCAGTTTTTTGAAAAAATCCACCATTTCCCCATCCATGCTCTCCCATGGAAATGTCCTTCTGCAATCCGGATCCTCTCCCCCTTCCATTCCGGTTTCGTCTCCATAATAGAGAGAGGGCATTCCATTAAGCATATACAGAATGGCGTAAGAAAGCATTGCCCCATCCTTCGATCCCAGGACAGTCCTTATCCTGGGAGTATCATGAGACCCAACAAGATTCATCATCTCTTTCTGCCTGCTTTCCCCTGTTCTGAAATATAGAATATCCATCTTTCCAAGAAAATCATCCATGGAAATTTTTCCCTTAAGCAGGGAGATAATGTTATCCCTTATTTCATAGTTCATGGCACTGTCATAAACACCACTGTTTGTGAAGAAAAAGGGATTGCACCACACTTCCGCCATATGCCTTATGTTTGGAAGTTTCTTTCTCATTTCATCAACAATTTTGGCCATGGCATTTATGTCCATGGAATCTGCCACATCATACCTGAAAAATGATATGTTCAATGATCTGCCATAATATTGAAGAACATCCATTATCATATCCGAAACTTCTGGATTGGATATTCTGAGTTTGGGCATGGGCAGGTGGTTTTTAAAGCATTCATAGGGCAGATCAGTATTATTTTTACCTGTCAAAAAATAGTACCATTCCCTGAAGGGCGAATCTCCATTGTTTACAGCTTCCACGAAGGGTTGAAAATTTGTGGATGTGTGATTGAAAACAATATCAAATATCAAATACATCCCTCTTTCCTTCATGGCATCTGAAAGTGAAAGTAGATCGGACATATTTCCCAAAATGGGATCTATCTGGTAGTAATCATCCACATTATATCTATGGTTGGTTGGCGATTTATATACAGGATTCAGGTATATGTGGCCTGCGCCAAGATCCCTTATATAATCTATTTTCTCAATGATTCCCTGAAGGTTTCCCCCAAATACGCTATGGGATTTTGGTTTTTCATTCCACTGTGCATTGATATTCTTTGGTTCACCCTTTATGTTAAATCTGTCAGGGAATATCTGATATATGATTGAAGGATCAACATATTCATCATCAATTTCCTTTCCCTCAAAAATTTCTTCATTTTTTTTACCATCCACTTCAAAGGAATAGGATTCTGGGTAATCAAGTACAAATTGAAACAGATTCATATAGGCATATCTTTCAACCCTGAATGGTTCAACTTTCTTTCCACCGGCTAATATTAAGATCACTTTTTTGTTTTCCACCGGAGATATGCATTTAACCAAATATTTCCCGCCATTCTTCCAATAGAACAGGGGGTTTGAAGGATCGTGGTAAAATCTTTCCTGCTTGATTCTTAAGGATACTGGTTTCTTTCTCACCTTTCTCTTCTCGTCGCATTTATAATATTGGTCAATCTCAACAAAATATTCATAATCTCCAGGTTGCAAAACAATGGAACCGGTCCAAAAATTTCCATCTCTTTCAAGGGCTACAGATCCATCTCCAGAGCAGTTAAAATTTCCTGAAATGAAGCACGATTTATCATATTCCTCTGCAGGAACTGCGAATGTAACCTTCACCTTAAAGTCATCCAATCTCTCCACAGTTGCCATTATAACATGTTATCGGGCAATTAATATAAAGCATTTTTCGGAATTGCTTAAATAATAGAATTAATTGAAGGTTTTTATTTTATATTTATCCGGTAAGGTATTCTCTAAAATTTTTGAATCCTTTACCTTTATGATTCTCTCCTCTCCATCCAGATAAAGGTTGAACAGGCCATTACCAAACAGGTAAACCTCTCCGTCATAGATTATGGCAGAGTTGTTCCTGACATATACAGGATATTCATCATTGGTTTTTACATATCCAGGCCCGGATATTTTTTCTTTGGACCAGAAGTTGAACCAGGTGCCCTCTGGTAAAAACAGCTCCCTTTCTTGCCTGTTTTCATAAATTTGGGGTGCATACAGGAGGTTATCCCCAAGCATATACTGGTCATCGGAATAGTAGGACTCATTCATATCATAAAGATAGGCCATGGGTGCAACAGCAAGTTTCATATCCCTGGAGGAGAAATACAGTGCATTGTATATCTGATCCAAAAATTTGTATCTTAGATCAATGCTCCTCAGAATGCCATCCCTCTCCCTTGCAGGAAGAAGGAATATCTCCTGGTCATTTCCATCAATCGTTTTATGGTTTCTGTAAAGTGGGAAGAAGAGAGCCATCCTGTAATAGGCAGAAATGAGGGATGGGGAACTCTCGCCAAAGAATCCTCCAAGATCACAACCAACCACCGTAATGCCACTCAAAGAAAGGCTTGTAACCATGGAAATCTGAAGTAAAAGATCATCCCATGAGGATTTAGTATCTCCTGTCCACACCGCAGCGTATTTTTGAATTCCTGCAAATCCAGATCTTGTGAGTATGAATGGCTCCATGTGGCTTTCAACAAGGGCATCATAGGTGGCCTTTGCCTCATAATAAGGGTAGGCATTCCTCACCTCTCTGTGTTTATATTTTTTTCCACTGTCCAGCAAATGTTCAGCATCAAGGTCAAACATATGATCTTCTGTAAGTATGGTAGGCTCATTCATATCAAGCCATATGCCGTCAATGCCCTGTTGAACCCATTTTTTTATCTCCTGTTTCCAGAATTCCCTCCCTTTCTCGTTTAAAAAATCGGGGAATACTGAATTTCCTGGCCACATATTTGCAACATATATGTCGTCATTGGATTTTGATACATAGGAGCCCATGCCTCTCAAAAAAACATCATAATTCTGATCCGCCTTAATGCTGGGATCCACAATGGTTATTACTTTGATACCAAGTTCATGCATTTTTTTAAGGAACTCCGAACCATCCCCAAATCTATTTCTATCCCATTTAAAAAGTCTGTATCCATCCATATGGTGGATGTCCATATACATCGCATCAACTTTGGTTATTTCCCTGTATCTTTTTGCTATGTTCAGGGCTTCACTTTCAGGATAGTATGAATATCTTGATATGGTGTGCCCTGTAGCCCATTTTGGGGGCAAAAATGGCCTGCCTGTCAATCTGATAAAGCCATCAGCAATCTCTTTCACACTTTTTCCATCTATGATAAAAATCTGAACAGAATCTGAAAATATTTCCATGCTGATTTTGTCATAATTATCCACACCCGTGTCTATCTTGATTTCTCCTGGATAATTGATAAATATTCCCATGGTGGTGGAAGAATCCTTCTTAATCATAAAGGGTATGGGAAAATAAATTGGGTCTCTTCCCCTTTCATATCCTCCCGGGTCTGAGTTCAACGAGGACAGTTTTAATCGTTTTCTGTCTATTCTGAAGGCTCTTTCCCCAAGACCAAATATGTGGGAATCTATGGTCATGGGCATTGAAATCAGCAGGTGATCTCCCTTCTTCTCTAGATGCAGATATG
>JAGDXN010000080.1:47538-61569 GCA_023256455.1 Cuniculiplasma sp. | reverse complement strand
CGGCGGTGCACCTGTAAACCACACCTTCAAATCATACAAACCCACAGTAATGAGAACATACTATCTCCAGTCTGCAGACGTTGTTCTGAACTACAGGATAAAGGCATACTTTGGCGACTTCCCAAATGTTGTAAGTGTAGTACCGGACGGAAATCTATCAGTCAAGTTCTTTGTAACCAAACAAACTCTTCTATTCTTCACCGATGTACTTGCCTGCGATATATTGCCCTATCACATATGGGTCCACCATGATTACACCACATCTGGTCAGGGTGACTTTAACTGGACAAATTTATCAAACCCTGCATCCCCATTCAAGAACACAGCCATAGCTGGAGACGGTTATTGCGGCTGGAACCTGAGCTGGAATCCCACAACTGGAGCCGTTCCTGGCATGGTCGGAGCAGGAGCATTCATGGTTACAAACAATTTCGGAATGCCTCAGGGTCAGATAATACCGGGCCAGCACGAGACACTCTATGTTAACCCGTATTACTTCACCCAGTATACTCCCGCATCAAGTGGTTTGAGACAGTTTACACCAAAGATTTATGAGATTTACATGCCCATATACGACTCCGTATCATCAGAGGTTGCCGCATTCCAGAAAGGACAGATTGACACCATGACTATTGCCCCGCCGCCAAACTTCCTTCCTCAGTTACAGTCTACGCCCAACAGTTTTATTTACAAGAAACTGTCCAGCGCATATGGTTACTGGGAGTTGAATACTGCCGTAGCACCATTAAACATAACAGCATTCAGGCAGGCTCTGTCCTACTCTGTTCCTTATAATTACATAAATCAGGTTATACTTGATGGCCTTGGCTATCCCTCTTCAAGCCCAATCAACCCCGGTAATACACTCTATTTCAACGCCAGTTCACCAAACTACAATTTCAACATGGCAAAGGCCAAATCCCTTATAGAGAGCATACCAGGGATGACATACACATCCAGCGGCAATCTTCTCTATGATGGCAAGCAGGTAACCTTAACAGTCCAAATAACAACTGGTGCTGAGAACCCAACTGGAGTTGCCGCTGTTGAAAAGACATTTGAATACTGGAATCAGCTGGGAATTAAGACTGTGCTGAAGCAGGAGGCATTCACAACACTTCAGTCCAATGTGGATAACACCATACTGAGTCATCACAAGAATAATCTGTTTGAAATAGCCTCAGAAGGAGAGAGTACAGCCCTTTCAGACCCAATACTGGATTGCCAGGCTCATCTTTCACCTGTTGTTGGAATCCCGGCCAAAAGTTACCTCGGTCCATTCTCATCCATGACCGTGAACGGAAAGTTGCTCAGCGGTAACCAGGTTCAGCAGCTGTTCTGCACTCTTATAAATAAATCCATAAACACAGACAGCTTTAGCGTTGCCTCACAGGTTGCCAAGGAACTGCAGACACTCATAGTGGAACAGGATCCAGTAATAAGCACAGGATACGCAACAGATCTCATACCCCTGTCAGATCAGTTTTCAAACTACTCCACAACCTATTCAGCAGCAACCTATCTCTACTGGTTCTGGGAATATACCACAATATACAAGAACACTTCAGTGAGCCAGGTGGTTGACAAATACCATCTCAATGTAACCGAAACACTGAACTATGGTAACACATTCAATGGTGATCGCTATGGAAACATAACATTCACAGTTATGAACGGAACCTCACCTGCAGCTGGAGTGACCTTATACATTGGCTCCTCATCAACATATGGTGGTGTGGTAAATATAACGCCAAATGAGATCACAACCAATGCTAACGGACAGGCCGTGTGGGAGTTTAAGGTTGTAAGCTATATCGGCTCACTGCTTACCGGCACAAATCAAACAACAGGTGCAACCTTCTATGTCCATAACGAGACTGTACAGATTGTTGTTGCAGCATCACAACCACACGCAATTGAGACTGGAACTGCAACTGGAAACGTAACCATTGATGTGGTGAACGGAACCATACTGCAGGCGAACTACAAGGTTGAGAACCTCAAATACAATAACACCAGCGTGAATGGAGCGTACCTTCTTGAGAGCGGCCAGCTGGTCTTTGAAGTGACCTATGGAGGAAATGCCTATGCAGGAGCCACAGTGATGCTTAATAGCTCAACCTTCGACGGTATAACAGTTTCAACAACATCTGAAAAGACAAACTCATCAGGCATGGCTGTGTTTAACTTCACTGTGGACAAAAACCTCTCAGCATACACATTGATAGGCTCACTGAAGAATACCACACTGACTGCGATGATTTATTCAAACAACAATACCATAAACAACTACACCATACAGCCAATGTTCAGTCTTGCAAAACCAGCTGTCACACCAAGTAAACCATCAGTACCTGTCACCGGCAATAATGGCGACTATTACATAATTGCTGCAATAGTTGTCATAATAGCTGTTGCCGGGGCAGTCATATACATGGTGAACGTCAAAAAGAAAAATAAAAAGGCGTAAAAGTTTTTAAACTATATTTTATTTTTATCTTTTAAAACAGGAGAGTGTAGATGAATAAATATTTGTTAATGAGGAAAGTTATTCAGGATATATCGCTTGTTCTCATAATGACCGTGATAATTTTTGTTGTGTTCAGACTTATGCCAGGTAATCCGGCTGAACTTTTCATAACTGTTTCCAGAACTGGTTATGTGAATCCACACGAATACCAGGCAAGGCTGGCTCAGCTAGGTTTGCAGAATGGGAAATATTCCCTGACTGATTTTGAAACTTATCTTTATCAGATGTTCACATTTAATTGGGGTCCAGATTATATTAATCACGGTGAACTGGTTTCCACTGAGATTGCGCAGGCCCTTCCATACACCCTTGTTTTGATAGGGACAACATCCATTCTCTCATTTGCTTTCGGCATACCTCTAGGTATATGGGTTTCCAAGATTAGAGGTACAAAAAAAGAGGGCGCGGTTCTATCAATCTCGCTTATAGTGAATTCAGTTCCATATTTCATAATAGGTGTTTTCCTGTTCCTTTACTTTGTTGTTGCATTGGGATGGTTTCCCATTAAGGCCCAAATTCCACTATCCTACATAGAGTCGCCCACCCCCTATACTATAGGAGTTTTGCTGTATGATATGGCCCTTCCCTTCTTCTCCCTTCTATTCATAGAAACTGCAGGACATATGATAACCATGAGGGCAGCCATGGTTTCCACCCTTGGTGAAGATCACATCACAACTGCAAGGGCTAAAGGTGTTCCGGAGAAAAGTATATTGAGAAAACATGCTGCAAGGATTGCAGTTATACCGGTAACGACAAGGCTGGCACTTCAGATTGCCTTTTTAATGAGCGGTAGTTTGATTGTGGCCATAATATTCAACTGGCCAGGAATGGGTCCTCTTCTATACCAGGCCGTCCTTCACGAAGACTATCCCCTGAGTGAGGCTTCAACCTTTATAATTGCCCTGTTGACCATACTGGCCTATTCCCTGATAGACTATATACACGCATACCTTGACCCAAGGATAAAGGTTTAAATTTAATGATTAAGGTGTAAAAATGACGGATAAAAAAAATAAATATGCTCTGATTAACCCCCCTGTTTACTGGAAGAGGCTGTACAGGCAGTTCACCATATTTTACAAGAGTAAATATGGGCGGGCTGGATTTTATATACTTTTAGCCTTCGCCATAATTACAATGCTGGCACCCTATATTGGTGGTAACGTAGGATATTACGCAGCAGCACCTGCCATAGATTCCACCCTTGCTACCCCAATCGCAGTTGTAAATCTTACCAATGCAACGCACCTTAAGGATTCGGGCTTCTATACACCTCTTGCATCATCGGTTGAGGGTGAAGGGTATGTTGGTGCCATATATCTGGCAAATAAAAATGGTTCATTATACTATGTGGGACTTGGAGATCCTAACACCCCATTGGGATCTTTAGGATTGATATACAGTTCTAATTTTAAAAGTAATTCAGAGATCATGTATCAACCTTCGGTCTTTGATTTGATAAATGGGGCGGAGTTAACAAGATCTCAAGGATTCGATGTTGTAATCCACAGGTTCATAATTATGCCATATTCCAATGACTCAATTACAGTGGGTGAGCTGGAATATAGAACGTCACAACTTAATACTCCTCAGTTTCAATATCTTTATAATATTAAACTAAATGGAACGCTGGAGGGCAATGTTGTCAGTAATGCAATCTCCTTTGATAAGGCTCCAAGCACACCCATGCCTCAATATTGTTATAATCAGGCACCAGGATACACTAACGGAGAAATGTTTGCAGTAACAAAGAACTCCACGGGTACATATCTGAATGGATTTTCCATATATCCATATCAAAAAGAGATTTCTGTAAAAATTAACATCTCTAAGGTATCCGGTGTAGAATATTACGGAAAATTGCTTTATCAAAGTCAGGCCTTCAATGTTTCAAGGATTCTTATATACAATGATACATCGGTGGTTGCCTACTCTCCATTTAACGGTACAATGATGTGGAATGACAGGTTTAAGAGTGTAGATGTACAGAATGGTGTGGTAATACCTTCATTCTACCAGGTATCAGCGGCAAAAAATAATTCAGCCTATGTGCTTGTGAACAAATCTGAGGTATACTCAATGAATTTGGGGACCGGGAATTCTTCCCTCATATACAGGTTCCCCTATCCTGCAGATTCCATTTCTACAACACTGGGAACAAATGGATTACCCTCAGATATACTGGGGATGTCGGCCAATAACATAATGATATTATCCTATAACAGCACTATTCACAAATATGTATATTATAGTGTACCATTTTCTTCAGCCACCTCTGGGGCAATTATCAGCCACGGTGTCTATGATGCCGTCACGAATTCCCTTATTTTTGTTGCCCAAAAGGGAATTGCTTTATCCTTCAATGATAGTGCTAACTCAAGTGCAAACGCTTTTCTCTGGAGTTACACAGTTTCACCTACACCAACAAATGTTTCTCCTGTGCTTTATTTCTCAAACAGCAACACCGGACAGGGTGCCATAGCCTTTGTTACCAATGCCAATTATCTGTACATAATAGGATCAACCGCATCCTCCTATGCCCCACTGCCGCCTATGATCAAAACTCCTACTGGACAATCCTTCCCATTCGGAACTACATTCTACACCAAGGCTGATCTGTGGGCAAGATTTCTACAGAGCTTCTATAATGACTGGCTGTTCGGAATAAGTATAGGCTTTTTCTCAATAGTTATTTCACTGGCTGTGTCCATGTATGTGGGTTACAAGGGAGGCATTGGAGGGCAGATAATTGAGACGCTTTCCCTTGCCCTTTTCCTTGTTCCAGCCCTAGCACTGCTTATAGCACTGTCATCAGTCCTGCCGGGCAATGCAAACTTCATTGACCTGATTTTGATAGTAAGCCTTACGGGCTGGCCCTTTGCGGCATTCACACTGATTGGAGTTGTCAGGAGCGTATCTTCCAGGTCCTTTGTGGAAGCATCAAAACTGTTCGGTTCTAAAACTTCATCCATAATGAGAAGGCACATACTGCCCAATATTGGCCCTCTTCTTCTTTATTTGCTGGCACTTTCCATAAGCGGAGGCGTTGGGGCAGTTTCCGGACTTGAGTTCCTGGGCCTTGCTCCATTAAATACGGCAACATGGGGAGGAATGCTCAATGCAGTGCTCAAGGATGAGTTCTATCTCATAAGTGAGCCACAGTGGATAATTCCGCCAGCCATAGCCCTTAGCGCATTTATCTTCTCCCTGATATTTGTGTCGAGAGGAATGGATGAGGTAGTTAATCCAAGGTTGAGGAGGAGATAAAAATGGAAACAGAACAGATAGACATAATGAGCAGAAACAGACTCGTGGAAATAAAGAACCTTAATGTTACATTCAGAACCCTGGATGGAAACGTGAAAGCTCTTGACGACATCAATCTCGTACTTAATGAGGGCGAGATTCTTGGAATAATCGGTGAAAGCGGATCTGGTAAATCAACAACGGCATTGGCGCTCCTTGGACTCCTTGCGGAAAATTCCATAGTCGAGGGGGAAATAAATTATCTCGACAGAGAAATCCTCAATTCTAAGGAATATCCCAAATCCAAAAAGTTGAAAAAGAAATACAGAAGGGACCTGGATCAGAGGCTTGCCGAAATCAGATGGAAGGAGATATCAATGATATTCCAGGGTGCAATGAATGCTTTCAATCCTGTGCATACCATAAGGAACCAGATAAATGAGGTTTTCGAGATTCATGGCACCTTCGCAGACCTTTCAAAATTTTCAGAGAGGGACTACATTGATGAGGATAATCTTAGAGCAGAAGCGTACGAATTAGCTCTCCAGGAAATTTCAGATAACGAAAAGAGGCAGGTAGATAGCAGGACTGAAGAAATTTTTAAGAGTCTTGTTGAGGAATACAAATCGAACCTCAGGGACATGGGGGAGAAGCAGAAACAGGAATACATGGAAAAGAATGGGGCCTATGAAAGAATCAGAGATGAGGCATATAAAAGAGCTGTACAGGAATACAGGGAAACCGGGGATATAAAGGACCTGGACAGTCTGAAAGAGGAGATTTTTAACAATTTGCTTCAGGATATTAAGACAAAACTTCCAAATATGAGTGATAAGGAAAAGAGAAAACTGCTGGAGAAAAACAGGATCGAGGAAAGCTGCAGACTGGCTGGATTTAGCAGAAAATTCCTTGATTCCTATCCCCATGAGCTCAGTGGGGGAATGAGACAGAGGGGAATCATAGCAATGGCTCTTGCCCTGCATCCAAGGATCGTGATTGCAGATGAACCAACGACAGGACTTGATGTCATAACACAGGCAAAAATTATAAAGGAATTGAAAAACCTAAAGGAAAACAAGACAATAAAATCAATGATTGTGATTTCTCACGATGTGGGTGTTGTATCCCAGCTGGCGAATTTTGTCGCCGTGATGTATGCAGGCAGAATTATGGAATATGGAGAACCAAAGGATATATTCCTGAAACCAAAAAACCCATATACGTACGCTCTGATGAAAAGCTATCCATCTCTTGAACAGACAAAGACAAGAATAAAGGGAATACCTGGATCAGTTCCGGATATGATCGACCCGCCAAAGGGCTGTTACTTTGCGGAAAGATGCTTCATGGCCCAAAAGGTATGCTTTGAAACAAAACCGGAGATTAAAAAACTTGACAGTGACCATTATTCCCTTTGCCACTTTGATTCCATAGATGAAAATGCCTATTCATCATTCATGGGAGAATCAAGTATAAGCCAATCACCCAGCCTGAATATACAGCAGGAAAATCTTATAGAAACCTCAAACCTCACAAAGTTTTTTACCGTGCATTCCACAATTTCCACCAACCTGTTTGGAGGAACGAACAAACCTGTGGTTCACGCAGTGGACGATGTGAACATTTCCATACCAAGGAGCAGCATACTTGGAGTGGTGGGTGAGAGCGGCTCGGGAAAAACAACTCTTGGAAGATTGCTGGTGGATTCCATACCTCCAACGAAAGGTGAAATAAAATTCAATATCTTAAAGGAAAATAAGGAGAAAATGGAGATTGAGCTAAGCAAGGTGAGCCGTTACAGCTCTGATTATAAGACCTTCAGGAAAGAGGCCCAGCTCATATTTCAGGACCCGTTTGATTCCATTAACCCGAAGATGTCCATATTCGACATTGTTGCCGAACCCCTTTCAATCCAGAAAGAGGAGATAAAATCGAGAAGGAGATCTTCAAATTCCGGAATCGAAGAAGATTTCAATATGGAAAGGGAAGTTATGAATGCCCTTTCCACAGCTAATCTGAGGCCGCCTGAGAAATACGCGGAAAGATTCCCCCACGAGCTTTCGGGAGGCGAGAGGCAGAGGGTTTCCATTGCAAGAGCAATTACTCTGAGTCCTTCATTTTTAGTTGCCGATGAGCCCATATCAATGCTGGATGTTTCCATAAGGGCAAACATCATGAATCTGCTCATTGAACTCAAAGAAACCAGAGGCATATCTGTTCTATATATATCCCACGATATTGCATCTGCAAGATATGTTTCAGACTACATAATTGTGATGTATCTTGGACAGATCCTTGAATTCGGAAAATCTGAAGATGTTGTGAAAAATCCCCTGCATCCGTACACCAAGGCTTTGATTTCGGCTGTTCCCAGCGTTGATCCAACATGGGTTAACAAAAATCTCAGGATTGTTGGAGAAATAGGGAACGCCATAAACCCAAAGAAAGGATGCAGATTTTACGGAAGATGTGTATTCAGGAAAGAGGTGTGCATCGAGGAGGACCCACCAATGCAAAAAGTGGGCGATAGATACTATATGTGTCACTTCAGGCAGGAGGAGCTCACACTGAACGAGATTATGACAGATGAGGAAAACCTTGAAGAGGGAGATCTGGCAGAAGAGAAGTGAAAGGGCATGAAAGACCTTTCTCTTCGGAATGGCCCGGAAGAACAGAGAAGATCGGAAATAAGGAGGGTAAGATTTCTTCTTGCTCTCCCTCTTTTTGTCCTTCTGCTTTCCCTTCTCCTTGCCTCATCCATTTTTTTCTTTACAGGAAGATATGCAGACGCCAATGTATTCCCTCTCGCTCTTGTCCTTCTTGGTGTGGTGATCATATTTTTTGGGGCATTCTACGATTTCGGCGCAAACAAATATCTTGAGGGTGTTTTTATTACGGGGGCACGCCTGAGAGAGGATGACATAACAAATATTAACAGGGAACAGCTAATAATGACATCCATATATGCGGGAATTGGCCTCTTATTCATAGTATCTGGAATAATACTTAACTATGTTTTTGCGATCCTTTCATAGAAATTTGAAGAATTTCAAACCATCAGTCTTAAAGTATTTCTAATAAGAATGATTAACCCTTTAGTGCCACTGTAGCTCAGGTGGTAGAGCAGCTGACTTGTAATCAGCAGGTCGGGGGTTCAAATCCCTCCAGTGGCTCTTTTTAAATTACCGTAAATAGGCATATTTCATAATCTGGTTCTGGATAAATATTTTGTATTGCATCCTTTCATATTTCGCTGTCATCTGATCATGAATGGTTGAAATTTTCAATGAAAAGAGAAATTAACCCTGTAGCATGGATATGATTTTGATCCTGCCTGTGAATTTCAAAATACCGGAAAAATGGAAAGGTTACAAAAAATATGATGAGTTATTTCTCAAACAGGATTGAGGATGTGAATCCTATGGCCCACAGTATTTCAGGGATCATGATCAACCTTTCCATTCCTCCTTCTCCAAGGCCAAAATAGAAGAATGAATCCTTCCCAACAATCCCTATGCTGAAAAATATCAGGGCAAGAATGGAAATTGTTCCAAGAATGGCCCATATAAAAGTTACAACCTTCCTTTCTTTCATGAGTATTATGTATGATGCCCCAGAGCCAAACAGAAAAGCCAGAAGGGCAAAGAAAAGATGGATCAGGCCATAGTGCTCGTTAAAAACACCCACACCCGCTGATCCTATTCCGCCAAGAAGCATGAATATGGAGAAGGGAAGACTGTACTTTCGGAAAAAGTATGCCCCGATTACTTCCAGAATGCCAAGAACGATGATTGCCCCATTGAATATGAAAGGATCTGTTGCAATTCCAAGATGGCTTATGGAATTATGTGAAACACTGTAAACTGGCTGCACAAATTCCGCAATATTTGTAAATAAATAAAATTCCAGCGAACCTAACAAAATAAATAGAGCTCCGAGTTTTTTGTCGTTAAAGCTTTCCATTCATCTCAATAGAAATAATGTCTCATATATTTTACCGTAAAAAATTTCATTTATATAGGAATGGATATAAATGGGTTGGGATGATACTTTATATCCTTATACCTTAAATTTTCACCCGATTTAAAAGATGCAAAATCATAATTACGGTGATAACATATTAATCCATGGAGTTTAAAAAGATTGGTATTGTTGGATCAGGAGCCATGGGATCAGCCATAGCTGAGGTGATGATCCTCAATGGACTGGACGTCGTGATTAAGGACAGAACAATGGAACTTGCTCAGAAAGGTAAGCAGAATGCCACCAAATATCTTCAGGAAATGGAAAAATATGTCAGGAATCTTCCTGAGAGGGAGATCAAAAGAGTAGAAAAGTTTGGGATAAGCCTTTCCGATGAACAGAAGGCAAAGATAAGGTCCTCCTTTCCGGAGCCACCCGATGTGGAAAAAATAATCCAGAGATTGAAAGTTACAGATACATATGAGGATTTCAGGGATGTGGATCTTGTAATAGAAGCTGTTTTTGAAGAACAGAAGGTCAAGAATGACCTCTTTGAGGAAATATCAAACTATCTCAGGGATGATGCTGTTATGGCATCAAATACATCTTCATTGAATATAACAGAGATGGCATCCCATTACAAACATCCGGAAAGAGTCCTTGTAATACATTTCTTCAACCCGCCCTATCTGATGCCTCTTGTGGAAATTGTGCCAGCCCTTCAAACCGATGGAAAAATTGTGGATTCAGTGTTTGAATTTTTCAAGGGAAAGAGGAATAACAGGGAAAATCTTGTTCCCATAAGGGCAAAGGAGGCCCCGGGGTTTGTTGTCAATAGAATACTTATTCCCATGATCGGTGAGGCCCTGAAGGTAGTGGAAGAGGGAATAGCTGATTATGAAACAGTGGATACAGGAATGAAAAAGGGTGCCGGGATGCCCATGGGCCCATTCGAACTTGCTGACTACGTTGGTGTGGACATTGTTTACCATGTTATGGAAAGCTTCAGAAAGGAACTTGGAGATGCCTATATGCCGGCAAGAACAATAAAACAAATGGTGGACGCCGGATGGCTTGGGATGAAAACCGGCAGAGGCTTTTACGACCACAGAAAGAAAGATTAAATCTCCAATTTATTTTCTATTTATAAAAATTAAATTTGTTAATCAAATTTACCATATGGTTATATCCCTGCTGTAGACGGGTTTATCATGCCCCTTTGTTGATTTAAATGCGGATTTGAATTCAGGGTGGTTTTGAAGCGGAACCATTCCTCTGTATCTTGCAGGGGAATGGGGATCCATTGAAATCAGCATCTTCAGGGTCTCTTCCCTTGTGTTCTGCCTCCATATCTGTGAACAGGACAGGAAAAATCTCTGTTCAGGAGTAAAGCCGTCGATCTCCTTCCGCAACTCAGGATGCTTTTCGAGATGCTTCTGAAGCGCCTCATATGCAATGCTCACACCGCCAAAATCGGCAATATTCTCACCAAGGGTAAGCTTTCCATTCACCTTAAATCCTGGAAGTACTTCAAGAGAACTGTACAGTTCTGATATCTTATCAGCTCTTTCACTGAACTTTTTTGCGTCCTCCTCTGTCCACCAGTCCCCCAGATTTCCGTTTTCATCATAGCGTCTGCCCTGATCGTCATAGCCATGGGTTATTTCATGGCATATGACACTCCCAATGCCACCATAATTGACGGCGTCATCCATATTAGGATCAAAGAATGGCGGCTGAATTATTCCAGCGGGAAATACGATCTCGTTCTCTGTTGGATTGAAATAGGCATTTATTGTGGGAGGTGTCATGTACCATTCATCCCTGTCAACCTCCTTTCCAGCCCTTTCTGCCTGCCTCTTCACCTCAAACTCCCATGCCCTTGCAACGTTTCCTGTCAGATCATCGGACAGAATTTGAATGGATGAATAATCCCTGAATTTTGGTGGATTCCCTATCTTTACCCGGAATTTTGAGAATTTTTGAAGCGCTTTCCTCTTTGTTTCCTCACCCATCCATGGAAGTTTATTCACCTTTTCAGTAAATACCTCCCTTATGTCGCTGATCATGGTTTCCATTCTCTTTCTTGATTCTTCAGTGAAATATTTTTTCACATATATTTCACCCAGAGCCTCTCCTATGGAGCTGTCAATAATATGAACCGCTTTTTTCCATCTTTCCTCCTTTTCTCTCTGCCCCCTTATCTTCCTGTAAAACATATCGAAATGAAGATCTTCCGCCTCTTTATTCAAATAGGGCATCCTGTTGTTCAGCGCAATCCATTTCATGTATATTTTTAAGTTTTCCAGATCCATGGAAGCAAGGAATTTGTTTAGAAATTCAAAGAATTCAGGCTGGCCCACAATCACATAGTCAATGCCTCTTATGCCCATTTTATCAAGGTATTTTTCAAAACCCATGTTCGGGTATTTTTTATTAAGTTCAGCTATTGTAAACTTATTGTAATTCTTTTCCGCATCTCTCAGATCTTCCTGCTTCCTGCTTGATCCCGCTATGGCATTTTCCACATCCATTATAATTGATGAGTATTTTTCTGAGTCCTCTTCAGCCATTCCATAGAGCTTCCAGACCTTTTTTATGTACTCTCCATAATATTCCTTAACATCTCTGAATCTTTCCTCAATATAATAATCCCTGTTGGGCAGGGTTAATCCGCCCTGGTAGAAATATAATGCATAAATTGAACTGTTCCTCTGGTCATTTTCTGAAAATACGGTGAATAATGGAAATGTCCCTGATCTATGCATTTCCGTAATCATATCTATTAATGATTCACGGGATTGTATTGAATCTATTTTTTCCAGCAAAGCATTTACAGGATTGAATTTTCTCTTCTCGATCTCTTCTGTATTCATCACAGATTTATAGAATCTGCCAACAAGATCAATATTTGTTTTTCCATCTTCTGTGCATTTTGAAGCACATTCCTCGAGTATTTCCCTCAGCCTGTGCATGTTCAGTTCGTGAAGCTCATAAAAAGCACCCCAGCTTGACTTGTCTGCAGGAACAGGATTATTATCAATCCATTTTCCGTTTGCATATCTGTAAAAGTCCTCATAGGGATCGGCTGACATGTCCATGTTTGATTTTGAAAAACCTATGCTTTCAGGAGTTAATTCCTTTCCACCTTTTTTGTGTTCGTCCATTACTCAACATGGGAAAATACTATTAAATCAATTTCTATGCTATATAAATGAGGCATGCAAGGCCGGAGGATCTGAAGGTCATTTCAGATCTTCTTAATGAAGTAAGGAAAATCAATGGAATCAGAGAAAGGAGTTGTGGCCACTTCTATTTTAAGGGAAGAGGAATACTTCATTTTCACGAAGACAATGGAAAGATTTATGCTGATATTGAAGAGGAAAGGCTATTGCTTGGAAATGTTTCGTCTGTTTCCGATGAAATGATGAAAAAATGCCTTGATCTTGTTGAAAAACATGTATCTAAAGAGAGAAATGAATAAAAACAAAAATGTTAAAACTCAATTTAATGAGAGTGATGTTCATGTTCATGCATATGATGGCCTGTTTCCGTAGGCCCGGTCATTTCAGGAAGCTCATTTTTGGAAAGTTTTAAAACCGCTTCTGAAGATTTCATTCCCCTGCCTGAGTAGATTTTCATTTTGCCCTTAACAAAATTGAATGCGGGCGCACCAGCCTCTGCAAATATAAGGGAATCGCATTTTCTTTCCATAGCGGATTTGATCATGAATATTCCCCTTGTATGCTCCGCCTTAAGTGCCGGATTTTCATATTTTTCTACCAGTGATATTGATCCATTTTCCAGTGAGTAAATTTCAACTTCCTTAGATTCGCCCGGACCTTCAACCATGCCGTCAGTAACTGTAACTGCCACTTTCATAAGTTCATATGCCCGGTCATTCTATTAAACCTATGCCTTAAATGTAAGGTGTTGTATTTCGCCTATCCATTTCGTGTAATCAATGGCTGTAACCATGATAATATTCCCATATTTTTCCACAGCTCTGGATAAGAAATATTTCCCATGCCATAATTCCCTAAAGATGCGAGGGCATGAAGAAATATTCCTTTTAAGGTGCCAGAATAAATCTGTAAAATACATTTCAAAGAAAACGGGAATATCAAAGGAGGAGATAGAAAGGGAAATAACTATTAACATAAGGGAAACTGATGATTTTATAAGGAAAATTATAAATAACCATGGCCCTGTAAAATCTTTCCAAAACTGGGAAATCGGAAATTTATGCTCCAGAATCATGGAAATGTCCCTGGAGGAAATTACAGAAA
>JAGDXN010000080.1:29825-47528 GCA_023256455.1 Cuniculiplasma sp. | reverse complement strand
CATTGTGGATTACATCTGCCTCAAGGCATCGGATCACCACGACAGATATATGGACTGCATAAGATATGGAATTAGAAGGAATCTCATAAAATAATCCGGCAAAAAATTTAAACTCTGATATGGATTTTAAGACTATGGGAATAATGGACTATTTCAAGGAGCCACCAGGTTTAAAAAATTTAAATCCGGACGATGTGGAGAGGGTTGTTAAAGAAAATAAGGCAAGGGTCATTGATGTTAGAACGGATGTTGAATTTAAAAATGGCCACATACCCAACGTTGAGCATATACCTTTATCAAAACTGAAGAAGAGGCTTAATGAAATGAAGCCTGATGAAAACTACCTTTTTGTTTGTGCCACTGGCCACAGAAGCAGAAAAGCTGCATGGATCCTTAAGAGGAGGGGATATGATAATATTTCCCACCTTTCTGGGGGAATGGGCGCATGGAAAGATGCGAAAAAGGATATTGAAACGCATGGAAAGTAAAGTTACTGCTTTTTAAAGGAACATCTAAGAAATCCCATATTTTCAAATATTTCAATATCAAGATTGTTTTCCTTTCCCAGCTTTTCAAAGGTTTCCCTCTTCATTGTGTGGGATTTAACAAAACGTCTGCTGAGTTCTCCCCTGTATTCCACCTCGTAAATATTGAAAACGCCCCCTTCGTTAAGATGACTCATAATATATGGAATTGCTTTTTCCCTGTCCTTCCAGTGGTGGAAGGAAAGTGATGAATATATGAGATCTGCCCTTATATCATCAGGTATATTCCTGCTTGACCCCTGGATGAACTGGATTTTTCCATTCCCCATTCTCTTCCATTTTTTTGATGCAACATAAACCATGTGGGGTGACGGATCGATCCCTATAAATTTTGAACCTTTTTCCAATCTTGCTATTCTTGATAATATATACCCATCTCCTGAACCTATGTCCACAACGGTTTCATAATTAAAATTTTTTATATCGTTCAGAACGAATTTATAAAATTTCCTCATGGTTGGTACAATTCTTGAAACTGCATAGCCTCTAGAGGTAAGGAAGCCGAACTTCTCCTCTCCTTCTGCATAAAAATTTTGTGACATATCTTAATAATATTATTAAATTAATTACCTTTATGCCGGATTTTTTCTATGATTTCAATCTTTCAATGAGATTGCTGGCCTCCCTTGAGGTGAGGTCATCCAGGGATTTTTTCTTCATTTTCGCAAGGAAATCCTGAACCACCTTTTTTTCCCTGTCCGTTGCCTGAAGTTTATCAATAAAGTCCAACTGCTTTGGTGTAGCAGGCTTTTCCTTATAATCACCACCTTCTTCTGACCTAATATTTTTCAGGCTTTCGATTAAGCTTGATGCGTCTGCCATTGATAATTCATCCAGTGATCCAAGGCCGTGTTCCTTCAGAAACTTTTCTGTAAATTCCAGCCTTTCCTGTCCTGTTTGAAGGTTTTTCACAAAGGATATCTGTTTTTTTGTCGCGTTTGGGGATTTTTTAATTCCTGATGGCTCTGACTGTGATTTTAACTTTTCAATCAAGGCCGATGCATCAGGAACCGAAAGTTCATCCAGTGAACCTGCACCCTTCTCCACAAGAAAATGCTGGACTTCCTCCATCCTTTTTGGAGAGTTTTCACTTAACTTTTCAATAAAATTTTTTTGGCTTCTGGTAAGTTTTCCTGAAGGCATTTTTAAACATCCCTTCATGAATAATAATGTTACCGCCCTTATCTGTAACCTAAAACTTATTCTACCTTATCCAGCTTTTTCTTTAATTCCGCGAGTTCTTCCTGAAGCTGCTTATTCATAGGGTTTTTCTTTATCTTTGCTTCCACTTCCTCTATCTTTCCCTCAATACTTTTCTTCTTTCGGGTAAGATCTCTCTTACTGAGTCCCATATGTACGTATTTTAAGGTATAAAATAAATATTTGCAAGGCAGTACTTCCTGATTTACAATGCATAAACTTTGAAATGGCTCATTTTTCCTTATTAATAAGTTACATCAACATAGGAGTGATTTAAAAGACAGTGATAAAAACAGATTCTCTGCGATGCAGAGGGAGGGATTTGAACCCTCGTATCCCTACGGAACCAGACCCTCAATCTGGCGCCTTTGACCAATCTCGACAACCTCTGCTTTCATTACTGAAATTAAGCAAAGCATATCTAATTTGTCATTGTTGCTGGTTTCTTTTCAGATAGATTATGATTTCATTATTATAACTGTCTTTTATTTCATAGGGGCTCTGGAATTTTCTGTCTTTATATACAGTCAATGGTATGCTGCCCTTTTCTGAAATGCTCCTGAATACCTGCTCCACAGTTTTTCCCTTCATGTCCTTAAATGTCCCCTGGGAAATCTCGTATTCTCCAGCTCCGATTACCACCTGATTTAGAAATATTGCGGCCTCCGGCTTTGTTATTGCGGTTATTATGGCAGATGAACTCATATTGCCTCTGACGATTACATTATCAGCTCCACCTTCTATTGCATGTATTCTGCTGCTTTCATTTAAAAGTTCCACCGTTATTTTCATATCTTTATTTAACTTCCTTGCAGTGAGGAGTATAAGGATGCTCTCGGCATCCAGGGCCAGAGAGTCCTCAGAACCAAATTTTTCATTTGGGAAAATGATCATGGATGATGCCTTTTCTATTCCGGCCATCTTTAGATCATTTACATTTAATGGATTTCCCTTTATAAATTCCCCCTTATCCTTCAGTTCACTGGAATCTTCGTTGCCGAGAATCAATATGGGAAACCTCTCTTCCAGCATTCTCTTAATTATGGTAGACTGCTTATCAGTATAATTACAAATAATTGCATGACTCTCCATTTTTGTTTTCAACCTCCCGAACCTTTTCAACAACTTTGCATCTACGATTTCAGCTGCAACAGTGACCAGAAGCAGACTGAATGTGCCGATTCCAATTACCATTATGATCATTGCGTTAAGCTTTCCATAAAACCCCACGATTGTAACATCACCATAACCAACAGTTGTTATGGTTTGCATTGTCCACCACAGGGACTCAAAGAGGGAATGTATTCCCGAAGATCTAACTGGATTTTCTATTAAATATTCTGAAAGTACGCTGTAAGCAACAACTGCCATGGCGAGAAAAACCGTCCTTCCAATGTTTTGCCTCAGGATTTTCTTAAAGCTGCTTACAATAGTTCTTAGATCAACCAATGCGCATAGATCACTTACAAACTTTAATCTTTTTCATGAAATTTTAGATTCATAATTCAATGTGCCTGTGTTTTTTAAATCCTCCGTTGTTAAAATCCCTGGCAACAGTCCAGAAATATGCTATGTCCACATTCCGGACATGCCGGATTGTGCCTGTAATAATAGCATTTATCGCAACTGCATTTATCCTCAAAGCAATCAGAGCACATAATTTGAAAGGAATATCAAATATAAAAAATAAGCTCATCCGATGAGATAAAAACGGACAACCTTGCGAAATATATAATAAATATTAAGTTATTCAACAAATCTAATGGTAAACCCTGGAATATTTCTTGCAGCTATGGGAATAATGCTACTTGAAATGTCGGAGGCTTCTGCTGTCTCCATGGCACTCTCTGCCGATGCAAAGAATTCGCTACCCTTTGTGGCAGCCATACTTGGAATTTTCGCCATACTTGTACCGGCTACTGTTCTTGGAAAGGAGATCGAATTGTTTCCCATATTCTATATTCGTCTTGTTTCCGCAATCCTCCTCCTATATTTCGGTCAGAGACTTATGAAAAGCGCCAGGAGGTCCATGAAATTCCAGTATATGAAGAACTTCCCAAAATCCCATAAAGAAGAGCCTTCCGAAAAGGGTGTAAACACAACTGCTTTTTTTGTGGGGGCAACAGAGGCCTTTGAGGCTGCCATTGTTCTCGTAGCCCTTTTTCCTCAGGGCTTTGATTCCACGATTTACGTAGCAATTCTTGGTGGTGTCATTGTCATATTTGGGTCAATATTGCTCAGGACACAGATAAGGCAGATAAAACAGGCCATAATGAAGGTGGGTGTTGCCTCTCTGCTTCTCACATTTTCACTCTTCTGGTTTGTTGAATCCGTTAAGGTAATAAGTGATCTGTTTCTCATTCCATTCTTCATAATCTTCTTTATAATTGTTTATGAATATTCTATTTATGGCTTAAAAAATCTTCCGGGAACTGATTCAGAAGCCAAAAAGAACAATAATTGAAACTATTCCCACTATGGAAAGTATGGACAGAAATGTTGCAAGCCTTCCTCTTCCCGTGAGAATTGCAAGAAATGCGCCAAGAATTCCTATGACAATGAGTGGTGAGAGGGCTGCGGCAGAATAACCTCTCTCCACACCATATTGAGGAATATTTTGGATAAAATGAAAACTCAAATAGGTGGATATGATTCCAATCGACAGCATAGTGATGGAAAATATTACAATGGGGCTGACCTCCCTCCTTCTTTCCTCTTTCTTTACCTTTAAATCTTCGAGCCTGTCATATTCGCTGGCTTCTCTTACCTCTTCTATATGTCTCCACGGAATGAACTTTTTATGATCCCTGTAGGCAACAATTATGCCCATATCGTCATACCCAATGAGTGTGCACATGAGCTGCCCCGTATTTCCCTCATATACAACCGTAACTGTCTGATTAAGAAACTCTTCGATTGCCAACCTGTTAGAGTAAGTCTACCTGTGAATTAAATCTTTCCTATCCCATAGGAAAGCAAATATGATATGGTTTGCTTTAAAAATTTTAAATAATATTTATTCTGGAACCATCCACATCAAAGCTGTAATAGGAAAGAACCCATTCACTTATATTTGTACTCAGGTTTTCATTTCCAAATTCATTTCCCATTTCTATTCCCATCAGAGTGTGGTTGGATAGGTTTTCACCTGAAACAATCCCCCCTTCAATGATGAATTTTGATATATTAAGTGAGATGTTTGAATTCATTGTCACTGCTGGATCTTCAAGGATGAAGGAAACGGTGGGCCAGGCATTTGCTTTCCCATACCATATTTCCCATGTTGCATTTATTGTATTTCCATTAAAAGATGCGTCCATATGAAATGAGCCAATCTGCTGTCCAATGGGTTGATTATCCTGACAGTACATCCATATCATAACCTCAAGATCCTGAGATGTGGGCATGTTTCCACTGGAAGGGTTTTGTTCAAGCCACAGATCATAGGAGAAATCTATTGGAATGTTTGAAGGATATAGTTTTTCAAAGGAGAAATTTGCCGTTGATGTGAAATTCAGTCTTTCAAAGGCGGAAAATTTAACTGGAAATATTAAACTTGTGTTTTGTCGATCTCCAAACATCTGGTCCTCAAGATTGTAGCCATATGCCACTTCAGGATATCCAAGAATTGTATCCACATTGCTTTTCACATCATTGAATGAAGAGTTTGTAAGGAGTTTCCCGCCAATATATTTCATTGTCGTATTCCCGTTTGCAGATACCAGGTTCCACAGATCAGGGCCAATAGCACCATATCTCAGGGGTGCGTAGTTATACTTTTGTTGCGCATTTCCGATTACAGTGATTGATGAATTTTTTGTTGTGTTGTTATTTTCGCTTTTGTTTATAGTGGTATTGTGATTGGAAGATGTGCTATTCCCTGGAGGAGCACCATTTACAGAAATTGGCTTTTCATATGGACCCTTTGAGATGCCAAACTGATAGTAAAAAACCCCGGATATTATAACAATGGCAATTATTATAACTGCTATTTTTTGACCATTATTCATGGATTTATAAAATGATAAATCCTAATTAATATTCCTTAATATTTTAATGAGTAGTATGGTTATGGAAGAAATGAAAAATTAGATACAGGATTGTTACTCACTATTGTTTTAACCAGAACTTATGAAGATATATTCATGCTGAAATTTTTTTTAAAAATGAGTCCGGCTAAACAATATTAAAAAAATTTATTTGTATATACAATTTACAATAATTTATTTATGCTTTAGAATTTCAATATGTTATACTACCTCGTCGGTTTATTATTAATATATGAATAGATTCTTTACACAAAATTCGGGATACTATCTTCATAATTTGAAAACCTAGATTTTTCAAGCTGCCTTAATACATGATCATCCATAATACCATCTTTAATCCATAACATAATATAAATCATGGTATATTAACAATTTATGGTGTGGAATTGTATTTATTAATCATATATCTGATTTCGTTCTGAACACAGGTATGAAGCCCAGAAGAGAGAGGGCAAAAAAGGGCATCAGTATGGTTGAGGAATAAAGGGAAAAGAGATCTGAATAGGCCAGTATTGAAATTAACGACAGGATTCTCCCTGACACAAGGTAGTATTCTCTGTTTATCCAGAAATGTCTGGTTCTGGTGAACTTATCCAGATATTGCATGAAATCACTCATTCCCATATTGGAAAGAGGTGTTAAGAATAGTAATATAATGAGAGATGCAATGAATACTAAAATAATTGAATAGGAGAAATGAATTGCGAATAGAATTGATGAAATAAGCATCACAGGTATGGCATAAATTATTTTTTTGCCCAGCTTCCTGGATAGCATGGGTGCCATAATATTTGATAGGAATCCGCCAAGGGCTGTTACTGAGCCATATATTCCCACTACAATATAACTTCCAGACAGATAATAAACATATACTGGAATAAGTGTGCTCATAGCCATTCCAAGGATTGAGGAAAAGAAAAAGAATGCCCTGTAAGGAGAATAGTTTTTCTCTTTTATAATAGTTGTTTTTATGCTAAAGCTCCCACCCTTTTCTCCATTGTTTTTAATAAATGTGGCTGTCAGTGATGATAGCAGCAGGAGAATTGATGAAAGAGCAAAATCTATTGAATACCTGTATAAACCATGGAAATTAGAATATGAAATTAAAAGGCCTCCAAGTGTTGGGGATATCAATGAGGCAACACTGGAAATTGCTGAGTTAATTGAGAGAAATACCATTCTGTTAGAGCCTTTTGAAATTTCTAATGAAAATGTGGCGTTCCCACTCCAAAAGATGCCAGAACTTACTCCAATCAATAGACCAAAGAAGAGAGCGTTTTGAGATAGATAGGGAACCACAAAAAGAAGGCCTAGGGTTAATGCTCTCAGTATATTTCCTGAAATAAAGAGATATCTTGCGCTTATGACTTTCATCAAATATGTACTGATTATGAAAAATATTGTTTGAGAAATCTGAAGTGCAATCTGGTAAATAATTACACTTTCAAGATTGCTGGTTACAAAGAAAAGTATGTTAATAAATATACCAGACAGACCTCCTGAAAACATGAAGAAACCCAGGGAAAGGTAATATTTTTCCTTGCTTCCAAAGGTTTTTCCACCTGAGATATGGTTTAACATTTAATCCTTCATCTGAAATTTCCCTGCCTATTGCCATGGAAAATAAATAGTTTCTTTAATACTATATTATGGAGTTTAAAATTCTCTCATGTAAAAATACAAGAATCAATGAATGACAAATTTTAAGAATAGAGGAATGAATTTGTTATTATGAAAATTCTACTGCTTGGTGGAAATGGCTTTGGTAATGTTCATGCACGATCTCTGGCAAAACTTGGTTATGGATTCTCAGTTTTTTCCAGAAAGGAGGAGGTTTTAAAGAAATACAGGGAAGAGTTTGGGGTAAGTGAAACTTACAGCGACCTGAATGAGGCAATGGTCTCAGATTGTGATGTTATGGATATTGTTATGCCCCACCATATGCACTGTGAGATTGCAGTGAGAGCCATGGAAATGGGAAAGCATGTTCTTATTGAAAAGCCCATATCAACCACACTGCAGGAAGCTGATAAAATGATAAATACATCCAGGAAGAATAGGGTAAAATTTATGGTTGCAGAACAGTACTATTTTGATCGTTCTCTGCAAAAAGCCATAAAATATGTGGAGGAGGGAAAAATAGGAAAGGTACATACCATAATTGTAAGAAACCAAAGATATTTCGATTATGGTGGGTGGAGAAAATCTGAAAAGGAAATGGGCGGGGGCGCTCTCATTGATGGTGGAATTCATTTTATGGAGGCGTTCCTTGATATTGGAGGTGATTATGATGATATAAAATCTTTCAATTACAGGGGAGGCAATGTCATAGGTGGTGAGGATACCACAATGGCAATGTTTTCCTTTAAATCAGGTGCAAAAGGTTTGTTTTTCTATTCCTGGGCATACAGATATTCTCCAAAGTTGCCGGCATACGAAATTGTGGGGACTGATGGTTCAATTGTTGAATCTACGGTCAATGGAAATATTAATACATCCTTTGGAAGACCTGTTCTCAATGGATCTATCCAGGAAATTGAGGAAAGGGATGTGATTGACATGGAAATTTCAGGCTTTCTGAAGGCTGTTGAGGATGATAAAGAAGTTCCATATCCACTGGAAAACGCAAGAAGAAACCTGTCAGCCGTTCTAAAAATATATGAAAATGGAAACCATTAAAAAATTATGAATTTATTTTCCCTCTACAGTCATCTCTTCCCTGATCAGATCGACACATTTTTTCCTGATTTCTTCAAAGTTGTTCTCTATGTATGATATCTTTTGATTTTCATCCCCATTGATCTTTTCTATGATTTCATTTTGCACTGCCCTGCTGAATCTTTTTTCATCAAAGGTCCTTGCGTATTCGGATGCCATTGTAAGGAATGGGTTGTTCTTTGCCAGTGCAAGCAGGAGGTATTGCAACGGCTGATTTACACCATAAAGCTCCTCAGAAAGAAAGAGAAGTTTTCTTGATATTATTTCCTCTCTTATCTCGTTGATTCCCATTACTTATCGCACTTTCCATCAGGGCATGCTGGATCAAATGTGGCCTCAAGCTTCAGATACTTTGCAGAAACCTTATCATTCTTTTCCTTTGTTTCTGAAGCTATTTTTTCCACAATCTTCACCGTGGGTTTCTCCTTCTTCTCCTTCTTTTCCGTGCCGGAATAAAGAACCTGTTCAGATTTACTCCTGTCCCTGTATACTGTTATTCCCTTGCAGTGCAGATCCTTTGCAAGCCTGTATGCCTTACTTATGTCTTCAGGTGTGGCATCATGTGGTAGATTTATGGTCTTTGAAACACCACTATCGCAGAACTTCTGGAATGTGGCCTGCATCAATACGTGCCACTCTGGATCAATTTCGTGAGCTGTGACAAATATTCTCTTAAGGTCCTCTGGAAGATCAACGCCCTCAAGATTTCCTGTCTTCGCCACTTCCTGCATTAACTTATCTGAATACAGGTTCCTCTTCTTTGTGATCTCCTCAAACAGCGGATTTACCTCTATGAGTTCCTGCCCGTTGAGCACATGCCTCATAAATGCAATGGCGAAGAGAGGCTCAATGGAAGATGAGCACCCTGCGATTATGGATATTGTCCCGGTTGGAGCAATTGTGGTTGTGGTTGAATTCCTCATTAATATGCCCTTGGATTCATACTCTGAACCGTACCATCCCGGGAATACCCCCCTTTCCTCTGCAAGCCTCTGGGATTCTTTGTGTGATTCATCATTGAGGAATGACATTACCTGTTCTGCAATCTTCAGGGCATCCTCCGTATCATAGGGTATGCCAAGCATTATTAGCATATCTGCAAATCCCATTATTCCGAGACCTATTTTTCTTGTCTTTCTTGTCATATCCTCTATCTGCTTCACAGGGAACTTGTTTGCATCTACAACATTATCGAGAAATCTTACGGAAAGCCTGATTGTTTCCCTGAGTGCTTCCCAGTCGATGTCTCCATCCACAACAAACTTTGAAAGATTAATGGATCCGAGATTGCATGATTCATAGGGCATGAGAGGTTGTTCGCCGCATGGGTTGGTTGCCTCAATATCTGCAATATTCTTCACAGGATTGGCCCTGTTTATTTCATCAAGGAATATCAATCCGGGATCGGCTGTCTTCCATGCCTGTGTTATTATGGTATCCCACATTGTCCTGGCCTTTATTCTTGATACTACCTTTTTAGTGTTTGGGTTTTTGAGATCGATATATCCGTCTGAATCGAGTTTTTCGAAGAACTCGTCCTCCATTCCCACAGATATGTTGAAATTTCTCAGTATGGTGTTTTCCGAATCCTTGCTTGTTATGAACTCCATTATATCAGGATGGTCATATCTGAGTATGCCCATATTTGCGCCCCTTCTCTTTCCACCCTGCTTTATGACTTCAGTGGTTGTATCGAATATCTTCATAAAAGAAACAGGTCCGGATGCAACACCTTTTGTTGATCCAACAATATCATCCTTGTTTCTAAGCCTTGAAAATGAAAATCCTGTACCACCACCGGATTTGTGTATTTCTGCGGTTTGCTTTACTGCTTCGAAGATCTCCTCAATGCTGTCCCCAACTGGAAGCACAAAACATGCTGAAAGCTGTCCAAGCCTTGCGCCCGCATTCATCAATGTTGGTGAGTTTGGAACATATTCAAGTCTTGTCATCATTCTGTGCATTCTTTCAATAGTATCCTCAGCCGTAGTTGGCTTTGTGTAAATAAAATCCATGAACTGGCCGAAGGTTCCTGTCAGTACGCCATCCTCCTTCAACCTGTTAAAACCTCTCTCAAGAACTTCAATCTGTGTGTTTGATATGTTTGAAAGTTTCTTTCCATCCTTTTTTATTATGCCTTTTTTCTGATATGCAGCATAGTCATAGAGAGCGTCAATTATACCAACATGGTTGGCAACTCTTCTGAACATCTGGCTTGGAGTTTCTATTATTTTTCCCTCCTCGTCCTTGAGCAGGTATCTTGCCTCAAGCACCTTGATTGCATTCAGAGAAAGCTTTAGATCATCATTTACACCGAGCCTCTGCTTTTCCTCCCTTATGAATCTTCTCTTTTCCCTGTAAAGTATGTAGGCCTTTGCAACCTCATTGAATTTTTTACCGTCAATATTTGTGGACATTAAAACGGATTCAACTGTATCCTGTATTTTCTCCACTGTTGGTGTTTCGCCCTGGGATTCAAGTATCTCCACAACCTTGTCGCTTATTGCTTCTGCATCCCTCATTGTTCCTATTTTGACACTTAACATGGCCTTGTAGATTGCCCTGGTGATCTTTGTCTTATCGAACTCTGCGGTTTTACCGTCCCTCTTTATTATTTTTTCAATTTTAGTCTGTATCATTTCACTCACCACGTGTATATTTTCTTTTATTAAAGTTTTTTTCATATTTATGAAGTTATTTTCACTCCATATGAAAAAAACTTGAGCTATGAGTTAAAGTATTAAGATGTTTAAAAACATATTGTATTTGAATTAAGAAATTATTCTCATATATGATCTGATTAGAATCAATTATAATAAACTGATCTATTTGAATTTTAAAACATATAATAATTGCTATTATTCAGAACTAAACATCCCGAAATTTTTCAGTATAATATAAGAAAAATATTTCATACAATTAACAATCATCCATCATGCCGGTAATGGATAGACAGATGAAAATGAAACTTCAGGCTGAACTTGCCTATGTAAAGGAAAGACTTGATCAAATAAGGCAGAACAGAGATGAGCAGGGAATCAACAGGGAAGAAATGGAAATGCTGGAAAAAAGAAAAAGAGATATTATGAATCAGCTGTTCTGAGGGGGAGGGGGGTATGTTTCCACTGGAACTCATGGAACCATACGGGGTTTTGAAACTTTGAAATTATGATTTGAGTTTCTTATAATTATATTCACATCCATTCCAGTTTTTGAATTTTCTCTCCTTATGTAACCAAGGGCTATTCCCTTTTTCAATGTTGGTGAAATTGAACCGCTTGTAACTATGCCAGTTTCCTTTCCATTTACTGTAATCCTGTTTCCATGCCTTGGAATTGTCTTTTCATCTGATGAAATGAATCCCCTGAAAACAAATTCTGGTTTTGTATTTTTCATTAGATTTTCCTTTCCAATGTATGAATGATCTGAATTAACTATAAAGGATATGGATGCTTCAAAGGGATTTCTATCCTCATTAAAATCCTGACCTGAAAGAAGCATTCCCTTTTCCATTCTTAAGGTGTCTCTTGAACCAAGACCACATGGGCCAAATCCCATTTTTTTGAGAGAAGTGACTAATTTATTCCATATTTCAACAATAACTTCATTTGAAGCTATGATTTCACAGCCCTTTTCTCCTGTGTAGCCTGTTCCGGAAACAATGATATTGTCTTTTTCATAAAATTTAAAAAATTCAGGAAATGAGAAACCTATATCCTTCATTACATTTTCAGATTCAGGACCCTGAACAGCAATACATCCTAATTTGTCAGAAAAATCTGAAATTTTTGCATTTCCCTTATTGTTTTTCAGGATATGGGTTAATATTTTATCCTTAGTTGCTGCATTTGGTACACATAAATATTTATTATTATTGAATTTATATATTATAGTATCATCTACCATATTTCCCTTTTCATTAAGGAATGCTGAATACACACAATCTC
Organism: Cuniculiplasma sp.; assembly: GCA_023256455.1. Taxonomy (GTDB): domain Archaea; phylum Thermoplasmatota; class Thermoplasmata; order Thermoplasmatales; family Thermoplasmataceae; genus Cuniculiplasma. The sequence goes on along the minus strand of JAGDXN010000080.1, from coordinate 35,069 downwards.
CTTCCTTAATCTTCTCAACATCTGTTGGTAAGAGGAATTGCAATGTTTCTGTAGAACCTTCACCTTCAATAAAAATATCACCCATATGTGAAACGTCAAAGATTCCACATCCATTTCTCACATAGTTGTGTTCCTTTATTATTGATTCATAATAAAGGGGCATATCCCATCCATGGAAATCTACAATGTTCGCATTCAGTTTTACATGTTCATTATAAAGTGGCGTTCTCATGACCTCACCTTCATTTCATGTTCTCCACTGGAAATGGTCCCCCCTCCCCCTATCATGCCTGTGAAATATTCATGGACCCTTGTATCATCCGTAAGTTCAGGATGGAAGGTCAATCCAATTACATTGTCCTTCCTTACCATTATGGCCCTATCTTTCAGGGATGCAAGTATTTCCACATCTCCAGTACTTTTTATTGCAGGTGCCCTTATGAAAACAGCAGGGAAATTGCCTATGCCCTTTATGTTTACGTCTTCAATAAAGGATTCATGCTGCCTTCCATAGGCATTCCTCTCTATCTCTATATCAAGAAGGCCCATCCCTCTTACCCTCCCATCATTGGTATTCCTTGATGCGATTATTATTCCAGCACATGTACCCATCAGAGGGATTTCCCTTTCTTTTACAGCTTTTATGATCTCATCATATATGCCATATTCCTGTATGAGCTTGTATATTGTTGTACTTTCTCCACCGGGCATAATTATGCCTGAAAGATCCTTAATCTCATCCTTTTTCCTTATGCGTATGACCTCTATCTTCTCTCCAATTTTTTCAGAAACCATATCCAGCATCTGTGCGTGTTCTTCCACATCGCCCTGGAATCCAACTATACCTATTTTCACGCCTATTTATTGTAAATCAGTTAAAAATTGTTTCCAATGGAAAACATGGTTTAAATGTAATATGTTATTAAAAATTATTTGAAAAGGGTTATGTAATCGTATGGGGCTTTTTTTCCATAGCAGAACTTTACTTCGTTAAATCTTCCCTTCAGATCCATAACATCCTTTCTTATTTCCTCATCCGGTATATCCTTTGAAATTGCCCTGTAGATGAGTTCTGCCACCCTCTTAACATCGTCCTTTTCAAAACCTATTCTGGTAATTTCCTGTGCACCCATCCTTATGCCGCTTGGATCCATGGAATTTTTGTTATGATCAACAGGTATGAGGTTTTTATTTAATATTATGCCACATCTCTCAAGCCTCTCTGCCACTCTCCTTCCTCCACCGTATTTTCTCACATCCCCTATTATGGTATGGGATTTTGTAAACCCAAGTTTTTCTCCAAGGATATCAACTCCAAGGTCGTGGAGCTCCTCCCCAAGAGTCTGGGCATTTTCTATTGTTTTCCTCGCATAATCCTGACCATAATCTATCATTTCAGCCATTGTTATTCCAAGGGCAGCCATGGTGTTAAGGTGGTGGTTGCTTAAAACTCCTGGAAAGACACCTCTCTGAACCTTTTTCCATGTTTCATCGTCTGTGTTTCCAAGAACTATTCCGTGCTGGGGCCCGGGAAGAGTTTTATGGGTTGATCCCGTCATAACATCCGCACCCTCATGAAGCGGGTCCTGGAACTGTTTCCCTGCGATTAGCCCAATTACATGGGCAGCATCATACCATACCCTGCACCCAATCTCCTGGAAGGCATCCCTCATATCCTTCAGTGGAACCGGGAAAAGGAAAACTGACTGCCCAAAAAGGGCAAGCTTTGGTTTTTCCTCTTTCAGTACCTTTATGGCGCCGTCAGGATCTATGGACATTGTATCCTCATTGAATGGGTAGTTTATTATATTGAGCCCCCTGAATCCAAGGGCTCCAAACTTTGCCGCACTTATATGCCCTCCTCCAGAAAGGTCCGGTGCAGTCACATTCTCTCCAGGTTTTGTCAGTCCGAAGATAACTGCCATGTTTGCGTTTGTTCCGGAAACGGGCCTTGGATCGACCTGGGGCACATTGAAAAGCTTTTTCCCAAGTTCATTTACCTTATCTTCCATAAGATCCACATAGTAGTTTCCCTGGTAGTACCTGTGATGGGGCAGACCCTCAGCATATCTATGGCCAAAATCAGTGAGCAACACTTCCATTGCAAGTGGACTCATCACATTTTCCGAAGCTATGAGGGGAATGCTCTCCTTAAACATCTGATTGTTTTTCTTAGCATATTCTCTTATTTCCATTGCATCCTTTAGATGATCTTCCATACTCTTCAATATTAAAGGTGTATTTTAAACCATTTTATTATTAATTATGGGATGGCAAGAGGTATGGAGAAGAGAAAAGATTATTTTATGATTTAAACTGAAGGAATGTAACCACAGTGATGAAATCAGCCTTGTCTGAAAAAATGATGAATGACAGGCAGTCTGAGTGGTTATTTATCTTACTCTTTCCAGAGAGAATGAACCCAGATCAAAAGAGGTGTTTCTAGAATATACTTCGATCCATTCCCTTGTCCTGACATTGCTCAATCCTGATACCCTTATATACTGTTTCGAGTTGGAAATTTTAAACTCAATGGTCCCATCCATGATGTAACTGATTGTTTCATATATTTTCTGATCGAAGAGACCCTCCTCAAGAAGGTAAAGGCTTACGCACGGATTGGATCTTCTCTTTTGGGTGAACTGCTGGGCGAACCTCATAAATATTTTCTCGTCAAACTGAGGGATGAATGCCGTGAGGGATATGAATAGCAATCTGTAATATGGATATGTCCTCAATATTTCGTTCTCCAGATTCTCCATGGATTTTATAAGGGCAGAAAGGTTTGTTATATTGTCAATTACAATGGAATTCTTTGACGGAGATGGAATCTGTATGGATCTTGAATATATATCAATAAACCTCAGAATGCCGCTTTCCTCATAGGAATCTATAGTGGCAAGGTCAGAGCCCATAATTCTGGCTATTTCTGCCTTAATCTGCCTCAGATCCCTGTCTGCAGAAACTATGACAACGGGTATGTTTTCCTTGAAAGATCTTGCTACGAAATTGTATGCCAGTACTTCCTTTGAGGAAAAGGGTGGCCCAAACAGTACAATGTTTGATGTCATTGGAATTCCACCGAGGAGGAGATCATCAACCTTTGTAACTCCTGTGAGCACCTTTCTGTTCTTATCTATCTTAATCACGCCTGGAACCTGTACATCCTGAGAACTGTTAATGGCCTTCTCTGCAATTTCCGCCTTCTCCTTTGCATTTTGCGCCTTCCCAATTTCCACAAGGGATTTCAGGTATATCTCGACCTGTTTCTTCCTTTCCTCTGCCTCCCTTATGGTCTTATCAAGATCATTAAGGATTTTTTTAAGGTCATCAATTTTTACTTCCGGTTCACTCTTTTCCATCGGTTCCCTCACCCACATATGTTCCTGAAACTACCCATGGAGGAGATTCTGGATCAAAGGGCTCCATGCCATTTACCCTGTGTTCTTCCAGAGATTTCTCATCCATTTCAATACCCAGACCAGGCTTTCCTGAGAGTTTGAAATATCCATTGCTTATTTCATAACCCTTCACAAGATTACGTTTCCAGTCTGGCCATGAAGCCTCAAAGCTTTCCTGAATCAGGAAGTTGTTAATTGTTGTATCCAGATTCAGGGTTGCTGCAGTCTGAACGGGCCCAAAGGCGTTGTGGTATGCCATGGCAACTCCCCATGCGTCTGCAATTGCCGCCACTTTGAAGGATTCCATTATGCCTCTTGTATTGGTCAGATCAGCCTGTATTATATCAACCTTTCCCTCGACAATGTGCCTCATGAAATCCCTTGAATTGAGGATTCTTTCCCCAAGGGCAATGGGTGTCTGAACCATACTCCTCAGTTCGGGAAGCCTCATTTCAAGTTCAGGATGGAGTGGTTCCTCAAAGAACAGGCATTCATAGGGATCAAGCCTCTCCACAATCCTTCTTGCAGCTTCAAAGGAATATCTTCCGTGGAACTCTATTAACAGATCAAGATCAAAATCAAACTCATCTCTTAACCCCCTCACAATTGCCTCTGCATTGTCAATGCCCTTTCTATCTATCCTGTCATAGTTGTTTCCAAAGGGATCGAACTTAACTGCGGTGAAACCTTTTTTGTGTATCTCCCTGGCCTTGTTGATAAAATCATCTGGAGTTACGCAGTCCGAGTACCAGCCGTTGCTGTATGCCCTCACACTTTCCCTTACCTTTCCTCCAAGAAGATTATAGATGGGTTCTCCTGCGTATTTTCCCACTATGTCCCATGATGCTATTTCCACCGCACTCAATGCAGAGGTTGCCTCCATGGATCTGGAAAGATAGAATGAATGCTTATAAAACTCAAGCACATTTGCAGTGATATCTTTCACATTTTTTCCAATAAAGACTCTCATCACTTCCCTGATGCTTTCATAAACAGGAAGGGTCATGAGTGTTGTTGGGGCCTCACCATAGCCAACCATTCCATCATCTGTTGTGATCTTAACAATCAACATTGTTGAGCTCCAGGGGGAAGATTTTTCAGATGTTTTTTCACTTACATTGTATATATCAATTTCTTTTATCTTTCCTGACATATGTGTATATACTTATCAAAGGTTAAAAAGTTTCTAATTTCTGGACAGGAATAGTTATATAACACAAAAATGAATAGGGAATTGTTTGGCACGAACACTCATCATTTCGGAAAAGGCTGATGCGGGAAGGAGAATTGCGTATTTTCTCTCCGATGGTAAATCAAAGCAGAAGAGGTCAAAGGGCCTGAACTTCATCGAATATGATGACACAGAAAATGGCTTTTATCTTGTTCCTCTGAGCGGACACATAGTTGAACTGGATTTTCCAAACACATTAAAGGATTGGAAAATGGAAACGTTGAAGGATCTCATAAAATCCGATCTTATTCACAACGTTAAGAATAAGACTGCCCATGAAAGCCTTACCCATATGGCCTCCATGGTTGATACTGTTGTTGTTGCAACCGATTATGACCGAGAGGGGGAACTGATAGGGAAGGAGGCCCTGGATATAATAAAATCACAATCAAATTTCAGGGGAAAAATATACAGGGCAAAATTCAGTGCCCTGACAGGGAGAGAGATAAAAGACGCATTCAATAATTTCATAGACGTAGATTATAATCTCGCAGATTCTGCAGGAGCCAGGGAAGAGATTGACCTTTACTGGGGTGCAGTACTCACAAGATTTTTCTCACTCATAACCAAAAGACTGGGAAAGAATTTCCTTTCCATAGGAAGGGTCCAGAC
>JAGDXN010000080.1:0-29815 GCA_023256455.1 Cuniculiplasma sp. | reverse complement strand
AGAGAAGAGGAAATTGAAAATTTTGTTCCTGAAAAGTTCTGGGAAATTAAGGTAGATTTTGACAGGGATGGCATTTTTACAGGCATTAATGAGGAGGGAAGAATTTTCCATAAGGAAAGGGCTGAAGAAATCCTGAAAAAAATAGATGGAAAGGATGGTAAGGTTCTGTCATTTGAAAAGAAGGAAGAAAGAATATACCGGCCATCCCCATTCAACACAACAGAATTTATGAGGGAAGCCTCAAGAATAGGCATAATGCCGGGAAGAGCAATGAAAATTGCCGAATCACTGTATGTGAGGGGATACATCAGTTATCCAAGAACAGATAACACGGTTTACCAGAAGAGCATAAACCTCAAGGCAATTGTGGAGAAGATGAAGAAGAGTGATTTTTCCAGAGAGGCTGAAATGGTACTTTCCCAGGAAAAAATCTATCCTTCAAGGGGAAAAATGGAGGCTACAGATCACCCTCCCATATATACAACAGAAATTGCATCAAAAAAGGATCTGAGACCGGACGAATGGAAGGTGTATGAACTTATTGCAAGGCGTTTCCTTGCAACACTCTATATGGAAGGAAAGAGAGATGTAAGGGAATCTATAATAGAGATCAATGGGGAGAAGTTCAAAACCCATGGGTCTGTTGTTACAGATCCTGGATGGTTGCAGATATATCCATACAGGAAAGTTAATGACATATATCATCCCGATCTTGAAGTCGGGGAGAATGTAAGGGCAAATAACTGGAGAATGGAGGAGGGTGAAACAAAACCGCCATCAAGATACGACATGGCTTCTCTCATAAAGGAGATGGAAAGCCTCAATCTTGGCACAAAGAGCACAAGGCATGACATAATAGAAAAACTTCAGTCCAGAGGCTTTATTGAGGGGAATCCAGTGAGGCCAACGCCTCTGGGAAAGGCCCTGATAGAAGGGGTCATGAGTGTGGATTCAAAAATATCCGAACCTGATATGACGGCAGAACTTGAGAAATTTATGGACAACATAGCCTCCGGGAAGGATACAAAGGGCAAGGTTGTGGAAATATCCAAAAACATGCTGAGCAATGTCCTTTCTGATCTGGACAAAAACAGGGACAGGATATCAACAATAATAAGAAACGCACTGGAAACCGGAAAGCCCGTGGGTAAATGTCCCATTCATGGAACAGATATACAGGCAGTAAAGATAAGGGACAGCATCAGGTTTAAGTGTGAAACAGAAGGATGCACCATTGATTATTACCATAAGATAAGGGGAATGCTGAAAGAATCTGAGAAAAACTGCCCTGAATGTGGTTTGCCACTGGTAACTGTAATAAGGCGTGGACAGTCTCCTGAAGTTATATGCATTAATCCACAGTGCAAATACAACACGGAAAGGCGTGCGGCTGGAAAATGCCCTGCAGATGGGGGCGATCTGGTAATAAGGCAGTCAAAGTATGGAAAGAGGTTCCTCGGTTGCCTGAACTTCCCAAAGTGCAAACAAACCTATCCCCTTCCACAGAAGGGAGAAATCGGATCAACAGGAAAGGTTTGCCAGTTCTGCGGAGCACCCATAATGATTGTTGAAAATGGAAAATATTCAAAGGAGTTTTGTCCAAATATGAACTGTGAATTTAACGGTAAAAAATCTGACAAAAAAGAAAACGTTGGGAAGGTAATAAAATCAGAAAAGTCTAAAAAAAGTTCCACGTCAAAGAAAGGCACCGGAAAGAGCAGAGGAAAGGTGAAAAAGGTTGCAAAGAAAGCTGGTATCTGAAACAGGAACCGCAATTTTATTCGTCATATCTTCACTCATTGCGGTTGTAATGGCACTTGAGTTAGAAGAGATTACTCCCACACACCCTTCAAGCAATCCGGGTGCAGGGGCAGGGTACGTCATTTATTTCATCATTGCCGTAGTGGTAATGTCTGCCCTTATCATATTTGTGGCAAGAAAAAAGAGGATGGGCATTCTTAGATATGTGTTTGCCATATCCATAGCCTTTGTTATATTTGTGGTTGGTTCCTTACTCTATGCCCTGCTCCCCATAACCCTTGATGAGTACTATGTTCTTGTATATGTAACACCCTTCATTTTCCTGTACTTTTTACTGTTCAGGCAAAACTGGATCATAATAAATATAGTTGGTATACTTACATCTGCAGGCCTTGCTGCCATATGGGGGGTAGACCTTGGAATATATTCAGCAGTTATTCTGATGTTTGTGTTTGCAATTTATGATTATATTGCAGTGTACAAAACAAAACACATGCTTGACATAGCCAGAGCGTCCACTGGATCGCAGATGCCCCTGTTCTTTGTTGTGCCCGATTCAAGGGGTTTTGAAACATCAAGCATCGATATTGATACGCCCGGCGAAGAAAGGGGTGCCATATTGATCGGCTTTGGTGATATTGCCATACCCAATGTTATGGTAATATCATCATTCCTCTACGGCGGGTCACTTTTCTATCCCTATTATATCCTTCCCCTCCTGGGTGGGATTGTGGCTCTTTTCATAATGTTCCTGTTCATAAAAAGGCCAGCGCCAGGCCTTCCATTCATAAACACTGGAGTACTCATAGGATTTGGCCTTGCCCTTCTCCTTGCCCATTTCTGAAAAATCTCTATTTTTAAACAGGTGCATTATAATATATTTGGGATGATGGAAAAATGTCAGATTCAATCCTTTAAAACATTTTTATCAGGATCATTTTACGAGAATCCTTAATCAACCTCTTTGCTCTCAAAACCCCATTAAATAAGGCAAAAATGAAATTATTTTATTATGGATTTCAGTTGTGATGCAACACTGAACTCCAGCCCTATTTATTGGCTCATCAGACTTGCCCCATCAGATTAGATAAAAATTAGAAGCCCCTGGCGCTCACCAAAAGCCACAGGAATAAAATCTGAATATGGTCGCTTTCTTATGTATTAACAAGAAAAGTGATTATTATGTATAGATTTTTTAAATTAATAATTTCCATATTTAATAAGAAATATACATATTATAATGCTGTATTTTCAATGTTCCTGTTTTTACCACTTTGATGATTTAATGAAGGAAAACCCTCTTTCCTGTGAAATAAAGGGAAATCCCATATTTTTTGCATGCATCCATCACATCCTGATCTCTTATGGATCCTCCCGGTTCAATTATTGCTCTGATTCCGGCAGAGGCAGCCACATCCACATTGTCGCTGAATGGAAGATAGGCGTCAGAGGCCATCACACTTCCCTTTGCTCTTTCACCGGCCCTTTCCGAAGCAATCTTTACGGCCTGAACCCTTGAAGTCTGTCCACCCCCAATTCCAACGGTTGCCCCATCCTTCACAAGAACGATAGCATTGCTCCTGCAGTGGGCAACTATTTTCCATGCAAGCATCAGATCGCTCTCCCTGACTCTATCCATTTCATAAATTGTCTCAACTTTCTTTGGAGCAGCTGGAACAACGTCCTGTTGCAGATATCCATTAAATACAGTTCTGATCTTTTTCTCCGGTCCTTTTCCAGAGTATATGGCCATTCTCAAATTTTTCTTCTTTTCAAGAATCTTCCTTGCACCCTCTGTGAACTCCTTTCCAATGAGCACTTCAACGAAAAGGTCTTTAATCTTAGAAGCCACATTTTCATCAATTTTCCCATTGACGCATATTACTGACCCATAGGCACTTTCTCTGTCTCCATCTATTGCCCTTTCCAGTGCCTCTGAAAAATCCTTTCCTGTGGCAGCACCGCATGGTGTGTTGTGCTTGATTACAACGGCAAAGGGCTCATCAAATTCAAGGGCGGTTTCAATGGCCGATGACGCATCCATATAGTTGTTATATGACATCTCCTTCCCATGGAAGACTTCAAGTTTTCCAAATTCAGGAACTTCATAAAGATATCCTTCCTGATCAGGGTTTTCCCCATATCTCAGTTTCTTTGGCCCTTCAAGTTTTATTTCCTCATAACTTTCCTTTTTACCGGAAAGGGCACTGGCAATCATCCTGTCATAGGAGGATGTGAGTTCAAAGGCCTTGATGGCAAGCCTTTTTCTCGTTTCTTCTGATATTTTTCCTTCCATCATTATTTCGTTTGATACAGCATTGTAATCATCCTTATCCGTGAGGATTGCAACCCTGCTCCAGTTTTTTGCAGCTGCCCTTATGAGGGAAACTCCACCAATGTCAATATTTTCAACCATGGTGTCCATTCCCTTTCCCATGTTCCCCCTGAAATCATACAGATTGCATATTACCATGTCAAAGATGGGATATTTGAGGTTTTCAACTTCCTTCCTGTCCTGATCATTATCTCTTGCAAGTATGCCAGAAAATATTGCAGGGTGGAGTGTTTTTACCCTTCCTCCAAGAAGTTCTGAAAATCCAGTCAAAGAAGATATATCATTGCACTGGATGCCATTATTTTTCAGGAAGGAGGCTGTCCCGGAAGAGGCAAATATATTATTGCCCTTAACCTTTTTAAAAAAGTCAGTTAAACCATCCCTATCTGTAACGCTCACAAGTATATTCATGGTTCAACAGTAATTCTTGTCATAATATCTTTATTATTACCCATGGTAATTATTCATTTTGTCAGGTAATTTATTCTTTAAATTGACAAAACATTTTATAAAAAAGAAATCTTGCCTCCTGAGAGGAATAATAAATGGCAAGAAACATTTCAGTAGAGGCAATCAAGCAGGTACCAACCTTTCAGAGAGAGGTAGAACTTGTAGAGAGAAAGGGAATTGGTCATCCAGACAGCGTTTCTGATGGAATTGCAGAGGCAGTAAGCAGGGAACTGAGCAAGTATTATATAAAAGAGTTCGGAAAGATATTGCACCACAACACAGATCAGGTTGAAGTGGTTGGCGGCCAGTCATCGCCAAAATTCGGTGGAGGAGCAGTTCTTGATCCGGTTTATATTCTTCTGAGCGGAAGGGCAACAACCACTGTAAATAATGAAAGGCTGCCCGTGAAAGCTGTGGCTGTGAAGGCCGCAAAGAGATATCTTGAGAAACAGTTCAAACATCTCGATCTTGACGGAGATGTAATGATCGATTCAAGAATAGGCCATGGATCAGTTGATCTCAGAGATGTATACGATACATCAAAGCACAGGGCAAACGACACATCCTTTGGAGTTGGATTTGCGCCATTCACAGATACAGAGAGGCTTGTAAAGGAAACAGAGAAGTACATTAATGGGGAATTAAAATCAAAGCTTCCAGCTATTGGCTATGATATTAAGGTCATGGGATACAGGCAGAACAAAACAATAAATCTAACAGTTGCTGCTGCATATGTGGATAAGTATGTAAAGGATAGTTCTGAATATTTCTCGGTAAAGGAACAGCTCCAGAACCTTCTGGAAGATCATGCAAAAAAGGTCACAGACGAGGATGTTAAGATATTCATAAACACTGCGGATAAGGATGGAGACAAAATAACAAGCCATTACTTAACAGTCACAGGCCTTTCCATGGAAAACGGAGACGACGGTTCTGTGGGAAGAGGAAACAGGGTTAACGGAATAATTACCCCATACAAGCCCATGAGTATGGAGGCTGCAGCTGGAAAGAACCCGGTAACCCACGTTGGAAAACTGTACAATGTGCTTTCCAACAAGATAGCAGATAAGGTTGTCAAGGAAGAGGGAAACGATGTGGTTGAGGTATTCGTGAGGATAGTTTCCCAGATAGGAAGAAGCATAGACAACCCACACGTTGCAGATCTTCAGGTAATATATGCAGACAATGTGGATGCATCAAAACACAAAAACAACATCACAGCCATAGCAGACTATGAACTGGAACACATCTTTGACCTCACCCAGATGTTTGTGGACGAAAAGATACCTGTATTCTGAAAGGAATGCAGATAATAAATATTTTATATATATTTTGAAGATCATTGTTTGAGAATGGAATCAAACATTTATGATAATATAGTTTCAAAAATATCATCAATTTTAAAGAAACAGGATATTCAGGAAATAAGGGAAATTGCAGACCAGATTCTTCTTCAGGTTGAATCCCTGCCGGATGATTCAGAGTTAAAATATATAAGGGAAGATGTTTTAAAAATCAGGGAATCGCTTTCACAGGAAAGGGCGGTACATTATGCAAGAATTGCCCTTAAATCCCTTTCTGGCCCGAAGAGGGGGAAGATTAATGATATGGATATGAACAGGTGGCGTGAATATGAGGATATTATAACAGACAGCCTCTGGATAATTAAAAAAAGGGACAGATCGGGTGCCCACAACGCAGATTACTGGGGGAACTTTATTCCTCAGATCCCATATCAGATGATTAACCGGTATACTAAAAAGAATGAGTGGGTGCTTGACACCTTTGCTGGAAGCGGAACAACTCTGATTGAATGCAGAAGGAATGGCAGGAACGGCATTGGAATAGACATATCGCCCAATGCAGTTGAAACGTCTGAGAAAAACATTGAAAATGAAGAGAACAGATTCAATGTCAAAACCAGGGTAATCAAGGGGAATTCAATAAAAATTGATTACAAAAGGATCATGGAAGAAAATGGCATTGAAAAGTTCCAGCTTGCCATACTTCATCCACCATACTGGGATATTATAAAATTCTCAGATGACACGGAAGATCTTTCAAACATGCCTTCAACAAAGGAATTTCTAAAATCCATGAGAATCCTCGGAGAAAAGGTGTATGATGTTCTTGAAGATGGAAGGATGGCAGTTCTGGTAATCGGGGATAAATATTCAGGAGGCGAATGGATTCCTCTGGGATTTCTCACCATGAATGAATTGATGGCCTCAGGTTTCAATTTAAAATCCATTGTGGTAAAAAACTACGATCTCACAAGGGGAAAGTCAAATCAGGAAGAATTGTGGAGATACAGGGCCCTTATGGGAAATTTTTATGTTTTCAAACATGAATATATATTCATCATGGAAAAGAAGAAGGGGCGAAGATATAAAAAAACAGAAAAGGAATAATTGCTTGCAGGGGTTAGGGAATCATGGAATCCGATTTTTTTGTTGCAAAAGATGGCCATTTTACCCTTGATCCGGGGGCATATTTCGGCATAACGCCAAGGAATGTATGGTCAAGGGCGTTTAAGGAAAATAATGAACACAGGGTTACACTGAGGGCAAACGTTCCTGTGATTGAGGATGATGGCAAAATATACATTCTTGATTCGGGCATTGGAAAGGAGCCAGAGGAAAATATCAGAAAATGGTTTCAGTGCACAAAGGATTCTGATCTTCTTGAAGAGATCAGAAAAAGAGGAATAGAAAAAGTTGATGGCATATTCCAGTCCCATCTTCATTTCGATCATATGGGGCATAGCTTCAGGGATTTTCCCGGGGCAACCATTTACGTTTCAAACACAGAAATCGGGAATATGAAAAATCCCGATGAACTTTCAAGGGGAAGTTATGTAAAATGGGATGAAACCTTTTCAGGAACCAAAATCAGACCTCTCTTTGGAAACATACAGGTCGGTAATTTCAATATTGTAAGATCTTCAGGGCATACCACCGGTCACCAGATAATCTTTTATGAAAAAGGCTCAACCAGAATAATGTATGCAGGAGATATAATCCCATCATCCTTTCATCTGAAGCCCTCAAGGATAACCGCCATAGATTCCATGCCCCTGACCACGCTCAGGGTGAAGAAGGATTTATTAAGAAAGGCCATAGATGAGAAGTTTTTGATTCTATTTTCACACGACACTGAACATTCAGGGGCATATATTAAGGGAGATCCATCCGATCCAAAGATAGAGGAGTTTTATGACTGATTGCAGGTAAAAAATATGATGGAAGGTGTACCAAAAATATACTATGTGGATCTGAAGCAGGATGATCCAAAAAAGGCAACAATGAGAAAACTCAGGGATCTTGGCATTGCATCAGAAACCAGCAGGAGGTCCATGAAAGTTCATCTGATCCTCAGAGCAGATTCAGAAAAATTCTGTACAAAGAATGACAGGGAACTGGTAATTAAAAGAGGAATCTGCCTAATAGAGGGTTCATGGAAAAGGGGCGATCTCCTATATGGTGATCATGGATCATTTGAGAGGAAACTGCCAGCACTCATTGCAGCAAATCCCGTAAACTATGGAAAAAGGAGTTTGCTATCCTCTGCAGAGGCCCTGAGCGCATTACTTTATATTACAGGATTTAAGGAAATGGCGGAGAAAATCATGTCAAAGTTCCACTGGGGTCATACGTTCCTTGAAATCAACGGAAATCTTCTGGAAGAATATGCACAGGCTCAGGATGAGGATACAATACATCAAATAGAGAAGGCATATGGTCTTGATTCATAAAAACATTCAAAATAAGGGAGCAAACAGATTTAGTATGTGTTTGCCATGATCGTTTATGTACACCAACGACGCAGTTTTTGAAAGATATGAAATAGATTTGAATATAGATATGGAAAAGAGACCATTCTCAGGAAAGGTAAGAATAAATGTGGAAAACAGAGAGGAAGATCTATTTCTTGATATGGAAGATATGGAAATTAAGGGTGTGAGTGTAAACGGGAATGATGGAAAATTTAGCATCCTTGATGATAATAGAATTCTCAAAATCAGCACAGGAAAGGGAAAGAAAAGGATAGAAATTGATTATACAGGCAATGTTAATGAAAAGCTTTCCGGACTGTACAGAGCAAAATATAAAGAAGGTGTCATGCTCACAACCCAGTTTGAAAGCACAGGTGCAAGAAGGGTATTTCCCTGTGCAGACAATCCCTCATCCAAGGCTGTATTCTCCATAAGAGTGAGGATCGGCCAGGATCTGGATGCCATAGGAAATATGCCTGTAAAATCTGAAGTGAGGAATGGGGATGGGACAAAAACGGTAGAGTTTGAGGAAACCCCGAGAATGTCCACCTATCTCATTTATTTGGGAATTGGAAAGTTCTCCCAGAGGAAGAGCAGATCAGGAAATACCGACATAATACTGGCTGCGCCTGAAAAACATCTTACAGATTCCACATTCCCTGATGAAATAACCTATGAGGTGCTCAAAAGGTTCAATGCCTATTTTGGGATAGATTATGTTCTGCCAAAGGTGCACATCATTTCTGTTCCTGAATTTGCTGCAGGAGCAATGGAAAACTGGGGTGCAATAACATTCAGGGAAATTTATCTGAGCATTGGCAAATCCACCAGTCTGTCCACATATAAGGGTACTGCAGAGGTTATTGCCCATGAACTTGCCCACCAGTGGTTCGGCAACCTTGTAACAATGAAATGGTGGAACGACCTTTGGTTAAATGAAAGTTTTGCAACATTTATGAGTTATAAAATTGTACAGGAAATTAAGGAAAAATGGAATCCCGTGGGAGACCAGATATTTTTAAGGACAGAGGGGGCCCTGAGAAACGATTCTTTCAAACTTACCCACCCCATAGATGCAAAGGTTAAGGACCCCTCTGAAATTGCAGAGATCTTTGATGAGATATCCTATGGGAAAGGATCAAGCATCCTGAGAATGATTGAAACATACATGGGAAGGGAGAATTTCAGGAAAGGGATAAGCGCCTATCTGAAGAAATTTTCCTATTCCAATGCAGAAGGCAGGGACCTCTGGGAAAGCCTTGAAAGGGAATCTGGCATGGAAATATCCAGAATTATGGAGAAATGGATCAAAGAGGAAGGTTATCCGATCATAGTTGCAGAAAAAAATGGTAACAGGATCCATCTGGAACAGGGAAGATTCTATGGCAATGGAAATATTGACGGAAGCAAGGTATGGCCCATACCTCTGGTAATAAAGAGGAACGGAAAATATGAAAGCCATCTCATGGATGGAAAGGAGATGGAAATTGAGCTTGATGGCATATCATCATTCAATGGTCATTCTGCAGGTTTTTACAGGGTAAAAATTTCAGAGGATCTTCTTGATTCAATCTCAAAAAATATGAATCAGTTGAACGAATTTGAAATGTATAACTTCCTTTCGGATAACTTTGCCATTCTTTCTGCAGGCATGATAAGGGGTTCTGAATTCCTCAAAAGAATGAAAATAGTATGGAAGAGTGAATATCCAATGGTAATAAGGGAGATTTCAAGGGAACTGGATCTTCTTTACACCCTTCTGGATGGCTCGGAAAAGATTGGAAAGGAAATTAAGGAATTTTATTCAATCCACAAAGATATGAAGAAGGAGGATGAATCTGATCCCAATGTGAAGATCGCATACAATTCCCTAATTTCAGTATATTCCAGATCAGACAGGAATTTCAGAAGGGATTTATCCTCACAGTTTAATTCTTTCTTTGAGCAGGAACCTGAATCCAGGGCAATGATTGCCAGGGCCTTCGCAGTGGAAGAGGGAAAGGCAGAAAAAATAATTGAGTTTATAGAGAAATCAGAAAACGATGAGGACAGGGTAAAGCTCATATCTGCCCTTGGCCAGATAGGAAATGAGGATGGATTGAAGAAAGGCTTTGACTATGTTATGGCCGGGAACATAAAGAAGCAGGATCTGCCATCCTATATTGTGAGCCTTGGAACAAACATGCATGCAAGGAACTTTTTCGTGGGCAATTTCCAGCCTCTTATGGAAAGGCTGCACTCCATATTTGAAGCATCAAGGACAACAACAAGAACCATGGAAAATACAGTCCCCTTTGCAACGCTGGGAAATGATGAATCACTCAAACATATAAAGGAAATGGAGTTCATGAAAAAGTTTGAAAAGACCATTGGAAGAATAGAGGAGATAAGGGAGATTTACACAAAAACCGCAAAATCTTTTTAAATTTTTAAATTTAAAATTACCTGAATCTTTCAGCCTGCCTGTTCTTTTCCCTTCTTGCCATGTCAAAGGAATATATGATCAGGACAATTCCAACCACAAGTATGGTCAGACCTGCATATGCACCCGCTTCCAGATAGAATGGAAGGGAACCCAGGTGCACGCTTATATTTGAACTTTGATTTCCCCTGTTAATAACATAAAGATGCCAGTTGCCATTCTGGTTCGCAACCATGGACCTTGACACTCCTGCACCTGTGAAGTTTGATTCAAGATATTTCTGACCTCCGGGAGAAACAAGATAGGTGGTAAAATTGTTGGTTGTATTTGTATTGATATCAACCGTGTAGCTGAGGGGCTCACCTGCAGATGCGTTTATGGAAAATATATTGGGGGAAGGGCCCATTGATTTCACATCCGTGAAACTGTTTATTGTGCTGTAAATGCCAAATATGGAAACACTGAAAACTACAATTGAAACTATAAGAAGAACAATCCCCATTTTCAGTGCAGTTTCACCCTTAAGAAACATTATGTTAACACCATCCCATGCTTATGTTTATTTTAATACTTCTATTTTTTCAATTTCCCCATTGCTGAATCTTATGTTATCTTCTCTTAGAGTTTTCCTGATTATTTCCTGGCACTTCTCTCCGGGGATGGAGGGCCACTCCACAGAGAAGCCAGAATAGGCCTGTCTGGATGATTTGAGTTTGCTTCTCTCTCTTCTGATTGCATCTATTATATCAATAACCTTCTGAAAATCTTTCCTGTCTTCAGAATATTCTTCCTCTGTCTCAGGCCATCCTGGAGAATGGACACTTCTGCCCATATTAAGCATGCTGTATGCCTCCTCCGTTATGAATGGTGCAATGGGGGCATACAGCTTCATTATGGATGCGGCGAACTCTCTGGCGCATGCCGCAGTCTCCATCTTTTCTTCCTCCGTTCCGCTCTGAACGTAATATTTGATCATCTCAAGGTAATTGTCGCAGAAGCTGTTCCAGAAAAGATTGTCTGTTTCAAGCCTTGCCCTTGATATATCAAAGTTATCATAAGCCTCCTGTACTTTCTTTACAGTATTATTTAAGGATGATTTCATCCATCTATTGAAGGGGAGTTTCAATTCACCTTGAATTTTTACATCAGGTAGGGAAGAAACAAGCTTTACGGCATTGTATATTTTCACAACCGTACGCCTTCCCCTCACAAGTTCCTGATCCTTCAGGTTTATATCTTCGTATATGGAGGACGAGGATGCCCACAGCCTTGTGGCATCTGCCCCATACTTTCCTATGATTTCATCGGGATAAACAACATTTCCCTTGCTTTTGCTCATCTTTTCTCCCTTTGAATCAAACACATTTCCGCTTATTACAATATTCTCCCATGGAACGCTTTTGAAATGTATCAGGGATCTATAAATGGTTGTAAAGGCCCATGTTGTTATGATATCATGCCCCTGGAATCTTACGGTCATGGGATAGTGTTTTTCAACTCCACCAATTTCCATCCCCAGTGTGGGTGAAATGGAAGACGTGAACCATGTATCAAGGACATCTTTTTCCGGCGTGAGATCCTCTGATCCACATTTCTGGCATTTGATTCCCCTGTCGAATCTGGGATCAACCGGAAGTTTTTCCTTTGGGGGCAATAGGATGGATCCGCAACTGTTGCAGTACCATACAGGTATGGGTATGCCAAGGTTTCTTTGCCTTGATATGCACCAATCCCATTTCAGGCCATTTATCCAGTTTTCATATCTGACTCTCATGAATTCGGGATACCATTTTATCTTCCTGCCCTGGGAAATGAGCTCATCCTTGAGGTCAAGATATTTCAAATACCACTGGCTGCTTACCCCAATTTCAATGGGTGTGCCGCATCTTTCGTGTGTATTCACAGAATGCCTTATTCTCTCCCTTTTGTTTTCAAGACCCTCTGACCTGAGGATTTCCTTTATTTTTTTCCTTGCCTCTTCAATCTTCATTCCCTCAAGGGGGCCATCATCATGTATTAATCCCCTTTCGTCCAGAATTTTCCTTAATTCAAGATTATGGTCCTTCCATATGGCATAGTCATTCTGATCCCCAAAGGTACATATCATCTCCGCACCCGTACCCTTGTCCATAATGACCCTTTCATCCCCTATAAGGGGCACCTTTCTACCATAGATCGGAACAAAAAACGTTTCGCCATTTAATTCCTTTAAACGCCTATCCCCATTGTTAACCGCAATGGCAACACATGCCGAAAGCATTTCAGGCCTTGTGGTCGCAATTTCGATCTCCTTTCCGCTTTCCGATTTGAACGTGATATATATGAAATCTGTCTCCCTTTCCTGGTCTTCCATTTCTATCTGGGATATGGCAGTCCTGCATGTGGGGCAGGTAACTGTCATGCCAGATTCCCTGTAAGCCCTTCCCATTTCAAAAAGGTCAATGAACATTGACTGTGCAATCTTCCAGGATTCCCTGGAATATGTAGTATAGGCATTTTCAAAATCGGCACTGAATCCAGCCCTGCTGAAAAATGCCTTCATCTTCTCTATGGCCTCACCAGAAACCCTTTCACAGGCTTCAAGAATATCTTTCAGCTCCATTTTATTTATATTAAGATGCAACTCCTTTTCTACAAATCTTTCTGTTGCAAGGCCGTTATTGTCAAACCCAAAGGGGTAAAAAACTCTGAATCCTCTCAATCTCTTGTATCTGGCCATTATGTCCTGGTGTGGATAGGAATAGGCATGGCCCATATGAAGGGAGCCTGAGACCGTGGGTGGGGGTGTGTCAATGGAAAATATTCTTTTTGAATCACCAATTTCAGTCGATTCCTTTTTCCCATTATTTTTCCATTCTTTCTCCCATTTCCTCTCTATCTGATCCACATCCAGATCCATGGATAGTTAATTTAAAACTTTTTAAAACACTTTCCCTATATGGGTGCAATGTGATCCTATGGATGAAGAAACGATTGTTGATCAGATCAGGTCGAGAAATTTCAATCTGAGGAAGGATTTCGATTCTATTAAAAGGAGTTCAAAACACTCCAATGTAGTAATGATAGTGGATGAGATCATAAAGGAGATGGGCAAATATTCAAGATGCCTTGAAGAAAAGAATAAAATATGTACTGGAACAAAGAAAGAGGATATGAAAATCTGGTCATTCAGGGAAGTCAGAAAGGCAGACCCTGAAAGTTTGCAAAGCGTCCTCCTGTATATTTCAGGGAAGCTCGGTGAAGAAGTCAACAGTGAAAAGGAAATGATTAAAGATCTCAATCAGGATTACGTTAAAAAATATGTAGAGGCAATGGATAAACTGAGGATAGATGTGGAATATCTCTATCATAATCTTGTGGAGAAGCAATTATGACAGAAAATATTGCATTTATTGGAACAACCGCAGATGATGCAAGCATAACCATATACAACTATTTCAGGGAAAGGGATCAAAATAAGGAAAGATATTTTCTTGCAGACAGGAGGCTGCCTCTGCTGGATGATGTGGAGGAAATTGTGGATAAAAAATATGATATAATCGTGTTTCTGAGCAGGCATTCATCTGAGAAAAAGGTAAATTCAATCACCGTTCACCCAGTTGGAAATTTCAGCAGGGCCGATCTTGGGGGAAAGGAGGGGGAAATATGCCCTTCTTCCCCGGAAGTGCAGACAGCCATGCTGAGAAGAATGATCAACGCCTATCAAGGGGAAAAATATGCTGTGACCTTTGAGGCAACCCATCACGGACCTTTAACGAAAAGACCCATAATATTTGCAGAGATTGGAACAGAAGAGGAAAACTGGAAGGATCCGGTTGCACTGGATGTTCTCTATAAGGGTGCAACGGAGTACAAAAAAGAGAACTATCCAAACTATGTTGCTGTGGGCGGAGGACATTATGCACCAAAATTCTCATCATATATCGTGGAAAATAGGGTAAATGTGGGGCATATCATATCAAAATACAGGCTTCAGGAGATCGGTGAAAGAGAGATAAATATGGCTGTGGAAAGGACTGAAAACTGCCGCGGATTTATTGTGGACAAAAAGGGCACAAAATCTGAGGGTTACAACATGGTAAAAAGGGTATCGGAAGAGAGAGGACTGGAAATTATAAATATTTAATATATTTATAATAAAATTATTTAACAATTATATATCATATTGCATCCTGACACTTTATTTACTGAAAAAATTGATTTTCTTCCATTGATCGATTTAAATTTTCATATTCTTACAAAATACCTATTTTACAGGCTTAAGAGTGCAACTATTAAATTTGATTATAAACATATTTAAAAATTAATAAATCTTATTGTATAATCATTTCATAATTTTTATAATCACTGAAAAAATCAGGGTCGCCATACAACATTTTTGTCGGAATTTTTAACCAATCTTTATATACTTTTTATCAATAACTGATTGACCTCAAGTAAGGTCTGGTGAAATACATAATGGAACAGCTTTTGGAGGAAGAAAAACCTCCCGGATTAACGCCCCTGTTCAGGGCAGTAAATATTGAGAAAGCCCTGAGCCTCAAAAACATCTTTTTCAAATATGAGGGGTCCTCGTTAACGGGAACGCAGAAAGACAGGATATCAAGGCTTCATGTTAAGAGGGCAATTCAGATGGGTTATGATACCATCTCCGTTGCAACCTGTGGCAATTACGGTGCATCTGTGGCATACTTTGCTTCTCAGATGGGAATAAGGGCTGTAGTTGCAACACCATCATTCTACACAGGTGCGAGGAATGATGAAATATATGACAGTGGTGCAACCCTCATAAAGAAAGATATGAAATATGAGGATCTGGTAGAATACATAAAGGATAAATCGGTGGAAGAGAACTGGTATGACTGCAGTCCGGGTTCGATCAATTCATGGGTTGATTCCATAGGTTATGAATCCATAGCCTATGAGATTGTAAACCAGATGGGTCATTCCCCTGCCTATGTTGCATGTCCTCTTGGAAATGGAACAACTATTGCAGGAATTTACAGTGGTTTCAAGAAGATGTACCGTTCAGGGAAAATAAACAGCATTCCAAGGCTGATAGGATCAAGCACATCCCTTGGAAACCCAATCGTCTATTCATGGAAGCATGGATACAGGAAGATACAGGAACTTGAGCCGGCAAGGATCGTGGAGACAGAGGTAAATGAGCCACTGGTATCCTTCAGGGCTCTGGACGGTCAGAAGGCGCTCAATGCCATATATGAATCAAGGGGTGTGGCCATAGGCATTAACGATCAGGAGATGGTAAAGTTCTCAAGGCTCATCGCAAATATGCAGTCATTGCAGGTTCTTCCCGCATCAGCCTCAGCACTCTCGGCCACATACAGACTGCTGAGAAACAAAAATTATAATGGGGATGTTGCAGTTATCCTTACCGGTCGTGGAAATTAAATGGAAAAAGCTGCGGTACTTTCAGAGGGTTTTCTCGGCACAACTTACGGGAAGACGGCAAATGGACTGTGCAGATATACAACAAGGTTTGACGTTGTTGCTGCAATAGATAGCACAAAGAAGGGATTGCCCATTGGGAAGATAGTCCCAAGGGCAAAGGAATCCATAAAAATAGTGGGAAGCCTGGAAGAGGCCATGGATCTTGGTATGGAGACCATGGTTGTGGGTGTTGCAACAGATGGAGGATTTTTACCTGAGAATTACCGGCCATACATAAGAAAGGCCCTGGAATCAGGGCTGAAGGTTGTGAGTGGTCTTCATGAGTTTATTAGCGACGATCCAGAATTTTCCAGTATTGCACAGAAAAAGGGAACAGAAATTGTGGATGTAAGAAAAATATTCATGAAGAGAAGGGACTTCTACACAGGCAGAATCAGGGAAGTAAGATCAAAAAGGATCGCCGTCCTTGGTACTGACAGTGCCATAGGAAAGAGGACAACTGCTGTATATTTGAACCAATCCATGAAAAAACTTGGAAAAACATCTGTGATGATTGGCACAGGACAGACCGCATGGATGCAGGGGTTTCCCTATACTGTTGTGATCGATTCCATGATAAATGATTTTGTTGCAGGGGGAATTGAAAGTGCAATTCTTGAGGCATGGGATAGGGAGAAGCCTGATTACATGTTTCTTGAAGGCCAGGGATCTGTACTTCACCCGGCATATCCGGGAAGTTTTGAAATAATTGCTGCAGGGAAGCCTGACGCAATCATACTTCAGCATGCACCTAAAAGAAAGGATTATGACGGTTTCGATGGAATACCCATTCCCCCTCTGGAGAAGTTTATTAAAATTCTGCAGATGCTTTCAGACAGGGATGTTATTGGCATATCCCTCAATGTGGAAAACATGAATGAAGAGGAAATCGGCATTGAGATGGACAGGCTTGAAAAAAAGTATGGAATTCCTGTTTTCAATCCCCTTAAAAGCACAGACGAAATGGGAAAGGCAATCCTCGAAAGGGTGTAGTCCTTGGATTATATCCAGAAAATAAGATGCTTTTCTGAAATAAGGGTCAGTGTTAACAGATTCAACAGGGAAGAATCTGTTATTGATATTATAATAAAAGATCCCGATTTATCATTCCAGCTTATATTCAAATATGACACTGATATTAAAAATAGCCAGAATCTTGCAGGCCTTGCAGGTATATGGGCAGTTATAAACTACTCACTTTTCACGGGAAAAATCGTTGTTGATTTTCCCACATCTGAAGAGGACAGGAAATTCATAAGGGAAATGGCCAGAATAAATAATATTGAGGTTTTTGTAAACAGGCTCTGCAGAAGAAGGTATGAATTTTTCAGGCAGGAATATCTCCCTGAGGAGAAGGATATTAACCAGAAAAATGCAGAGGGAAATACAGAATTCATATTCACCCAAAGCTTTCAGGATCAGTCCTTTCCAGCAGGAAAGAGAGTTGCTGTTCTCTCTTCAGGAGGGAAGGAGAGTCTGATGACAGCAGGCATGATGAGGGAACTGGGCGAAAATCCGCTGGCACTGTTCTTCAACGAATCCGGTGGACACTGGAAACTGGCCCTCCCGTCCCACAGATATTTTAAGGAAAATGGAATTGAAAGTGTAAGGGTATGGTCCAACATAGACCGTTTTTACAATTTCATGAACAGGAATATGAAGATTCTGGACGAAAGGGCCTTCAGGTGGGCAGATGACTATCCCGTGCAGCTGTTCACCTTCACCCCATACTTAATGTCATTCCTTCCGGCCATAATCAAAAATGGAATAGGGAATATACTTATGGGCAACGAGTTTGACGATCCTGTGGAAGAACCACCCTACATGGGGATTAAACACTATTACGGAGTTTATGACCAGAGCCCTGATTTTCAGAACGCATTCACATCCTATATGGAAAGCAAGGGCATAGCCTGCAGTCTGTGGTCTGCAGTATATGCCATTTATGGCTGTGTTGTGGAGGACATCCTTGTAAACAGATATCCCGATCTTTACATGCTTCAAAGATCATGTCATTCATGCCATTACGATAAAATGGGAAATGTTGTGCCATGCGGAAAATGTTCAAAATGCCTTGGTGTCAGGCTTTTCATTGAATATGCTTCAGGCGATCCGGAAAAGATATTTTATGGAAAGCCCGATGACATTCCAGATCTGATCGGCAGGGAAAGGCTCAAACTTGATCCGGATGAGCTCAATCTCATGATGGAAGGTTTGCAGTCAAAAAAATTCAACAAAAAAACCCATGTGTCTGGAATACACATAATTCCCGGGGAAAAAAATGCCCTTTCCCAGATACCTGAGGATTTCAGGGAAAGGATCGGAAAAATATTTTCGGAATATACTTCCGGATGCTGGTCCCTTGATGATGGAAAATGGATTAAATCAAAATGTTGATTTTAGAGAATATTGAGGTATCTCTTTAATTCCCATTCTGTCACGTGGGATCTGAAGGCATCCCATTCCTTCTGCTTCACGGTTATGAAATTGTTGTAAACGTGTTCACCGAGAATCTCCTTCATCGCTGTGCTTGACCTCAGATGGTGCAATGCCTCACCAAGACTCTCAGGCATGGCATATATTCCATTTTTCACTCTTTCCTCAGGAGTCATGTGGAATATATCCTTCTCCACAGGATCTGGCAGTTCAAGCTTCTCCTCAATTCCCTTCAGACCCATTCCAAGGACCGTGGCAAACTGAAGATATGGATTTCCTGCGGGATCGGGGCATCTCAACTCAATCCTCTTTCTCATGTTCTTTCCCGCAGGTATTCTAACCAGAGCCGTTCTGTTCCTGTTGGCCCATGAAATATACACCGGCGCCTCATATCCGGGTATGAGCCTCTTGTAGGAATTTACCCATGATGCCAGAATGGCAGAACCCTGATTGATATATTTCAATATGCCTGCGGTGTACTGCCTTGCCATTTCACTCAAACCATGGGCATTTGATTCATCATAAAAGTAATTTTTCTTTTGATCCTTTGCCATTATACTCTGATGGATATGCATACCCGATCCGTTTACGCCGTTTATGGGCTTGGGCATGAAGGATGCATACATGCCATGGTTTTCTGCGGCATTCTTTATCACGCTTTTCAAAACAGTGATCCTGTCTGCCATGGTCATGGCTGCTGCATATCTCAGATCTATTTCCTGCTGGCCCCATGCAACCTCATGATGGGCAGCTTCCGGTTCATAGCCAAGCAGTCTAAGATATGTTAGAATTTCCTGCCTTATCTGTGCTGCCCTGTCATTTGGTGTGTGATCAAAATAGCCTCCATAATCTCCGGGTTCATTCACAGGATTTCCACTGGCATCTCTCTTAAACACGAAAAATTCAAACTCGGGCCCAACAAAAAACTCCATGTTCTTTTCCCAGACCTTTTTGAGGTTTCTCTCAAGGACATATCTGGGATCACCCTCAAACCTTGTCCCATCGGGGTTGTAAATGTTGCAAATATATCTTGCAGCGTTTCCCTGGGAAGAATAGGGGTAAACTGCATAGGTGTCAAGATCAGGAACGGCACGCATATCAGATTCTTCAATCTGGGCATAACCTGCCACAGAGCTTCCGTCGAAGACCACACCCTCATTGAGTGCATCCTCAAATCTGTTTTTTGGCAGTGTAACAGTTTTCACAATGCCCTGTATATCTGTAAACTGCATGTGCAGAAAGTCAATCTGTTCCTTTCTCAGCCTTTCAAGGCTGATCTGAATCTTATCTTCCATGGGATTGACTTATTGAAAGCTGCATAAAGTTTTTTCTATGACGTTAACCTATATTGTGTCATGATGGATTTCGATGAAAGCCGGAGGCTGGACTTCAACTATCTGGAAAAGCACAGAGACCTTTTCCCATTGATGAAGAATGCAGGGAAGGCGGTATACGAATCGATTAAGGATTTCTATGGCGGAGGCAAAAATGTACTGTTTGTATGCGGAAAGGGCAACAATGGTGGTGACGGCCTCATCGCCGCATCCCTTCTAAGTTATGAAAACAGGGTG
This sequence comes from Cuniculiplasma sp., assembly GCA_023256455.1. Classification (GTDB taxonomy): domain Archaea; phylum Thermoplasmatota; class Thermoplasmata; order Thermoplasmatales; family Thermoplasmataceae; genus Cuniculiplasma. The sequence goes on along the minus strand of JAGDXN010000080.1, from coordinate 9,614 downwards.
AGAATTCTTCTCTTTACAGGACCGGATGGTCAGATAGGTGAACTCCCATCCATGGCCATAAGGGAGATGAAAAACGCATCCATAATAAAAAATCCATCAAAGGATGCGGTTAAAAGTGAACTGGGATGGGCAGAAGTCATTGTGGATGCCCTGCTCGGAACTGGAATTAAGGGAAAAATGAGAGAACCCTATCTTTCTGTGATTCAGGAAATTAACAGAACAGGCAAGCCCGTAATATCTGTGGACATTCCATCAGGCCTTGGATCAGATGTTGCCGTAAAACCAAAAATAACTGTGACATTCACGGATATAAAGGAAGGGATGGATGAATCCAATTCCGGTGAAATAGTTCTGAAAAATATCGGCATAGACAGATCTCTCATTGAAAATGCAGGCCGGGGGGACATGGTTTTCTTTCCAAAATATGATCCAGATACACATAAGGGAATGAATGGAAGATTGCTAATAATAGGGGGATGGGAGCATCATGGCGCAGGAATAATGTCCGCGCAGGCATCTCTCAGAGGTTTACCTGATCTCGTAGAAATACTTGTCCCTGAAAATAAGTACCATGTTTTTGCATCAAGACTCACGGATCAGATGGTTTCCGTATATGATGAAGATATAATGAAAAAATTGATATCAAAATCCACTGCAATTCTTGCAGGCCCGGGAATGGGAAAATCCTATGAGGCTGTAAAGGCCATGGAGATCATACAGAAATCGGGGAAATATGCGGTACTGGATGCAGACGCCATCAGGATTACGGGCGAAGCAATTATTCCTGTTATGGAAAATGCCATTTATACACCCCACAGTGAGGAGTTCAGGGTACTGTCAGGTTATGAAGCAAACAGGGAAAATGCGGAAAGGTTCGCAAGGGAGAACAGATGCGTGATCCTTCTGAAGGGGAAAACCGATATAATCACAGATGGAAAGAGAACAATAATGTCTTCAGGTGGAACCCCAAGAATGGCCACGGGAGGCACAGGTGACGTTCTTGCAGGTCTGGCTGCGGGACTTCTTGCAAGGGGCATGAAACCCTTCAGGGCAGCAGTCCTTGCATCCATGATAAACAAGAAGGCCGCGGAATCTCTGGAAAAGTTTTCCGGATACTGGTGGAACACATCCGATCTCATTGAAAATCTTGGCCCCACAATGAAAGAATATTATGATTACGTAAATACCAGGGGGTGATTGGCACAATGGAAAGATCGGAATCGGTAAGATCACCCTGGAATTTCCTTTCGGAGGCTGCAGAGAAGTATGAAAGCTACCCTGCGGTTTTCTACGGTGGGAACGTGTGGAGTTACAGCGATTTTAAAAGCATGGCAGGTTCACTCTCAGAGGCAATAATGGACAGGTTTTCAGTTAAAAAGGGTGATATTATTGGTGTGTGCCTTCCCCAGTCTGTGCAGTCAATTCTTTCCTATTTTGCTCTGTGGAAAAAGGGTCTGGTGCCGGTTCCCATAGATTCAAGAATGCCTGTATCGGCCATTGATAAGATCGTATCAAGCGGAAAAATCTCGGGAATTATAACATACGAGGGCCTTTATAGCAAGATAAACAGAGAGGATACATCGAGCATATTCAATCTCCTCACAGATCCGGGAGATTTTCTGGCCCATTTCCAGGACCCGCCGGAAGATTTTCTCCTTTACAGGCCAAAGGGGACAAGGCAGAGGGCAGTTCTGGAGGAAAGCTGCTACGGGGAGGAGGGTGACAGTGAGAAGATTGATCCCTATACTGATCCTGCCCTTGCCAATATAGTCTGGAAAAGCAATGGCTCCTTTTCCATTGTTAAATTCACTGCAGGTGAAGTTGTGGAAGCAGCAAGGAAATATATGGAAAAACTCATATCAAGGGAAAATTCCACATTCATACAGGCCCATGAACCTTCCGATGCCCAGTCTGTCATTCTTTCTTACATCTATCCTCTCCATTATGGCCACGGAATTGGAATGGAATTTCCGGATGATGAGAATGATTTGAAAGCTGTTGAAAAGAAATATTCTTCAGAGAGCTCATTCATTTTCAACGTAAACTCCTGCAGATCAGATTTCCTGAGGGACGCTGAAAAGAAGGAGAGATCACAGATATCTCTTATCTTTTCCAGAGGCATTATGGGAAGGCAGATAATTGAAGGTCTGAAGGAAAAGAGATCATCGGTTTTCACCCTTCTATGTGATGAGCATCTTCCTGTCCCCCTTTACTGGAAACAGGAGTCAGAAAATGGAAAATTTGTAAAATTCATTGAAAATGAAGAAGAATTGAAGTTAATGGAAAGGGACGGAAATATAATGGCCAGCGGCACAATGGTATCTGCCGGTGAGAATGAATATGTGAAAACAGACATATTCATGACAGAATCGGGACTGGAGGAAAGAATCATCCTTGACGAAAACGTAATAATATCCCTGGGGAAATCCTATCCTGTAAGGGATATGGAAGAATTGATAAAAAGGGAAATGAAAATTGACGATTTGAGAATTGTAAAAGATGGAGAAAAAATTATTCTAAAATCCTCAGAAAAATTAAACAGGAAAACCCTGAGGGATATATTTTCCCGGAGGGTCCCACCTGAGATTTTCAGATTAATTGAAGATTAATCTGCAATCTTTTTGATTCTCTCTGAAATCTCAAGGAGTTTCTCCCTGTATTCCTCATATTTTTTGGTACCGTTTTGCTTCAGTTCCTCCATATAGGTCACAAGGGATGATATTTCGCTGACAGCGTCGTCAAAGCTTCTGGGCCCGCTGGAGAAAAACCCTCCTCTGAACCCAAAGAAGCCTTTGCCCTCTTCAGTCAGTTCGTATCTCCCGTCCTCTCTCTTTCTTATGGTACCCTCATTGACCATGTTTTCAAGCATGGGATATATGGAACCTGGAGACGGTCTCCACATTCCAAAGCTCTGCCTCTCCATTGAATCCATGATCTCAACTCCGTTCTTAGGGCCAGAGTTCAGAGAGAAAACAATCCACATTCTCAAATCCTTTCTTCTACCACCAAACATTCCGTTCATGATATCGGATATCCGATATTTGTATATAAATATTTGTAAAATGATATCTTTGATGACATGGATTAAAATTTTTGTTTTCAAGTAATTAAAGCTTTTAAGATTTAATTAATAATTAGCAATATGGGTTATGAGATGAATAATAATGGAGAATTCGAATAATTCAAATGAACCTGTTGTTTACAGAGGACTTGAAGGCATACTGGCAGCTGAAACAAAGATTGGATTTGTGGATGGCCAGGAAGGAAGACTCTCCTACAGGGGATATGATATCAATACCCTTGCAGAACAGAGCAACTACGAGGAGGTCTCCTATCTTCTCATATATGGCCATCTGCCCAATGAGAAGGAATATAAGGAATATGTGGAAAAGCTCCGCAATGAGAGCGATCTTCCCGATGAGCTCTACGAGATCATAAAAAAACAGGCGGGAAGGACACATCCAATGACTTCTCTGAGAACTGCAATCTCATACCTTGCAACCTTTGATAAGAAGGAATCAGAAAGCGATTTTGCAAGCCAGGAAGAGATGGCAATCAAGATCATAGCAAAAATGCCCACAATTGTTGGTGCAATACACAGAGTTTATACGGGCCAGGAAATAGTCAAACCCGATAAGAATCTTTCATATGCTGCCAACTTCTTTTACATGTCTCTGGGAAGAAAGCCTGATCCAATGGAAAGCAAGATGATGGATACGGCCCTCATAATACACGCAGATCATGGTATGAATGCGTCCACATTTTCAGCACTTGTGACCATATCAACCATGGCCGATATGTACTCAGCCATAACATCAGCAGTATCAACACTGAAGGGTCCGCTTCATGGAGGTGCCAATGAAAGGGCACTGAAGCTCATTCAGACCGTAGGTACACCTGAAAATGCCGAGAAGGTTCTCTCAGAGATGATCGAAAGAAAAGAGAAGATAATGGGATTTGGCCACAGGGTATACAAGGTATATGACCCCAGGGCAAAAATACTCAAACAATATGCCCAGTACATTACGGAGAGGAACAACAAAAACCTGTATCTTACGGCAAACAAAATTGAAGAGCTAATGATTAACAGGTTTGGAAGCAAGGGAATATTCCCCAATGTTGATTTCTATTCAGGTATGGTATATTCAGCCCTTGGATTCAAGACAGAGATATTTACCCCGATATTCGCAGTGGGAAGAATTTCCGGCTGGGTTGCCAGGTCCCTTGAATATATACAGGACAACAAGCTGTTCAGACCAAAGGCAAAATATGTTGGAGAGAAGGGCCCGTTGAAATATAAGCCAATGAATGAAAGAGAATGAGATGGTCCAGGAGGATGGAAATAAAGGGTTTTCGGGGAAGATTTTTGTCCCCGATACCTCAGCAATTTTAACAGGAAAAATAGATATTTTATCAATGAAATGTGTTGTCCCATCTGGGGTAATAAAGGAGATCAGAAAGGGAAAGATGGGAAGGCTGATGGATCATGAAATGTGTGTTATACAGATTATTGATCCAAAGGAAAAATATATGGAAATTGTCAGGGCTGCAGCAAGGGAAACAGGAGATCTTCCCTATCTGAGCCAGACGGATATGGACATAATTGCGGTTGCCCTGGAGATTAACGGTATTATAATTTCCGACGATTATTCCCTTCAAAACGTAAGCTCGAAGCTGAAAATAGAGTTTCAGGGTTGCGGATTGGAATGCATAAAATCAAGGATAAGATGGGGTTATGTTTGCAAGGGCTGTGGCGCAAAGTATGAGGATAAACTGGAAGAATGCAAAATATGCGGTCACAAAATCACCAGATATCCCCTGGATCAGGAAGAAAGATAATTTCTATAATAGGGGATATTTTGCAGTGATTTTATCAACTATTTCAGATGGGGCAGGTCCTATTCCAATGCATGTGACGCTTCCAGGATCGATCTGAGTCAGGCCCGCATCCGTAATCACCGATGTGTTCAACCCTTCCCTTTCGCACTCATCCTTAAGCCTGTAAAGTTCCTCAAGATTCTGCAGTCTTATAACCACTTTTTTCTGGCCCTGCTCACTCCATTTCTTGAAAATCTTTTTGTTATTCTTCTGTGCCCACAGGGCACAGTTCACAGCTGCGTGGGATGCCTGTGCCGCAATCTTTCCCTTTCCCATATCCAGGTCCTTCCTCACACCAATGATCATTTTCATCTCATCTACCATGGGACATCCTTCCATTTCATTCTGTATGCAAGAATATTCACGCCTCTGTGGAGTATGGGTGTTATGACAAGAATCAATATTATGTCGATAAAATTGGAATAAAGTTCCATAAAGAATTTTTCCGTTATGATCAGGGAAAAGAGAAAGGCCACAATTACAAAGGGCCACATATCCAGAAGGTTTCCCTTCTGGCCGCTCTTCATATTCAGCCTTCTTTTTATAAATGATCCTAAGAGGTCACCAGTAAGAGAACCCCAGGCAAGGGCAAAGGGTGCCAGAACTATAGTTTCCAAGTCCAATTTATATGGAAACAGTGAAAATTCATTCAAAATAAGAAATACAATTATACCCGCCACGGTTCCAATAAATATTCCTCCAACATATCCGCTCACTGTTTTCCCGTCACCAAATATTCTCCTGTTATCTATCCAGTTTTTGCCCCCATCCATCAGGCCATGCCCGCCTGTGATGACCGCCCCGGGATTGGCAGCAAGTGCAGGAATAAATGCAATCAGACCGACAATCACTTCATAAAACAGGTTCTGCATAGTCTTCAACAGCCTTCAGTATATCTGCCTTGGTTATTATTCCTTTCAGTGAGATTCCATCCATGATAAGCACGGCATTTGAGAATCTGAGCATGGGATATATGGCAGATACTGGTGTATCCATTGGAAGCTGGGGGAGGGGAGAGCTCATTATTTTTGAAACGCTCATTTTCTTAAGAGATTCAGGGCTTACACCTCTTATTAAAATTTCATTAATATCAGATTCCGAAATTGTTCCTGTAATCCTTCCATCATCCGTAATTACAGGTATTTGTGAAACCCCTTTCTCCTTCATTACGTCCAGTGCCTTTATTACATAATCAGAAGGGTTGCAAACAATCACATTCCTCGTCATGATTTTTGAGGCAACAAGATCAATGCTTTTTGTTTTGTCCGCGTGGGAAGTGAGATAGGAATATATCTTCTTCACATTATCATATGTGGGATTGATATCGCCCTTCTCCATCCTTGCAATATAGGACTGGCTCAACCCACACGCATTTGCGACGTCTTTCTGGCTTATTCCAAGGGATTTTCTCATCTTTCCCAGTTCCTGTACCGAGGGAAGCATGGGCTAAGATTGCATTCTTGGTAATATTTTTATCCCTGCATGGTGGAATTTTAAATGATTACCAGTAATAGGAAACATTATTTTAAAAGATTCAATCCCATGTTGAGTAAATTGGAAGATCAAACTAAAAAAGAAAGCATTAAGGAAATAATAAGGAGGCATCAGCTCTATTTTTTTCTGCTCTTTGCCATAGTGCCATCTATAATATTTGAAATACTGTTCATATTCATAGGTCTTTATGAACTTCTCTTTGCCATTCCGGTTGTAATATTCATATCCATTCATTATACGGGCATATGGGGTTTCAAGAAGAGATTGAAATATGGCTTTGCAGCCATCATAATTTTGTTAATTGCGATGGTTTTGATCATGACTCCCGTAACTTACCAGAGCCCGGGCGTTTTGAAATTTCAGACTCAGGGTGACAGTTCCATAAGTATGGAAATATCCCCATATACAGGCTACAGCAACTCTCATCTCATATATGCTAACTTTACAGGTCTGAATAAAACAACTGAATACAAGCCAGTAATTGTGATTGTTGATGCAACATCCCTTTCTAACGTGAGTTATTATGTAATGCAAAACACCACTCCAACTCATGGGTATATAAACGTTTCACACACATTCACCAACATTCCCTCCGGTGAATATTTTGTCATAGTGAATCTAAACACAACAAAGGGTAATGTGACCACAGGTTTCATTAAGGGTCCAATAAATGAAAACATTTACAGCTATGGAGAGTATCTTCTATATAGTTACTCATTCCTCTTTATATTACTATTGGGAATAATCTATATAGCTGGACTTTTAATTGCCAGAAGTCTTTCGAACAGTGCGGCTTACAGAAGAGAACATATGCATAATTGAACTATTTATTTTCCAAAAATCTATATATTTAATAAATATGTACATCCATGGCGATTGAATCCAGAAGGGTACAGTTAACAGGAGGTTCAACATTCATAGTTTCCCTTCCCCAGGAATGGATAAAAAGGAATGGCATAGGCAAGGGAAGCCTGGTAAGCATGGATATAAATGGGGAAGATCTCAGGATATTTCCGGGAGAAGAGGTAAAAAAGGAAATAACCAGAACTATGGAAATAAGCCAGTCCGCAACTGAAGAACTCCTCCAGAGATCAATGATCTCTGTATACATATCGGGTTTTGATACACTGATAATAAGATCTTCAAGTTATCTTTCACAGGGTGTGAGGGATGTGGTAAAGAAATTTACCAGGCTTGTGATGGGAGTTGAAATATTTGAAGAGAGTGCAAGGTCCATAGTTTTGCAGAATGTACTTGATTCCAATTCTTTCCCCCTTTCAAACGCACTGAAGAGAATGATCATGAATGTTCAGAATATGTTCCAGGATACCATAAGGGCGGTAGAAAAGAATGAAAATGAACTTATGGACAGCATCATCTCAAGGGATGACGAGGTAGATAGATACCATTTCTATATAATGAAGGAAATAGGAAACCAGAAGGTTGAGGGAGGTGAGCTCACATTTTACCTCATATTTTCCAGAATACTGGAAAGGATTGCAGACCACTCTGTAAACATATGCATTTTGATGAAAAACGGGGAGATAAACTCAGAGGAGAAGAAGAAGACAGTTCTTGATTTCATGAATTTTTGCAACGATATATTGCAAAAATCAACAATTGCCTTTATGGGTTCGGATCTTCAGTCGCTTAACACCATAATTAACAGCAAGGATCAGATAAGGCAGATGAAAGCCTCTGTCATGGAGAAAAAATTCAATGATGTTACGGTCTCATCCATTATGGAAGAGATATCCAGGATCGGTTTATATTCCACAGACATAGCAGAAATTACAATGGATCGATATATATATAGAAACCAGACTGTGAAGGTTTAAATTCCAATAATTTTTTTTAAATTATTAAAAAATGCAGATACTCTTTCACTAATCTTGATTTAATGTAAAAATATGCTAATTACTGACAAAATATTTAAATATAGCATGCCACATATTGCATTATGGCAACGTGCAGTTCGTGTGGAGCAACCATTGATGATAATGCCCAGTTCTGCCCTCAATGCGGTGCAGCACAACCGGGGCAATCTGGAGTAAATGGAATTACGGGAAACCATTTCAAAACAATGGGGAAAACACCCGTCATGGGAGGAATGCCCTCTGTGGAAATCGCCAATGATAATGGCGTGATCGGTTCAGTGAGTTTCAGTGGGGGCGTAAGAGGTATGTTCGAGGAAGATTTCCAGCTAAATGATCCATCGGGAAATGTCCTTGTGATGACACGGCACAACAGGCCAAAAAAACTCATAAGTGCATTCAGGAACTATTCCATACTTGATCCATCAGGGAACGAGATTGGGCAGATGGACATACACACAAGAAAGGCCGTGTTAAGAACATCCTCCGGGCAGGAATATGAAGTTACTGAAAGCCTGGGAGGATCGGACATGAAAATAAGGGCAAACGGGCAGGATGTGGCTGAGATAAAACATCACATTGCAAGCAGATATTTTGAAGGAACAATCACAGGTGATATTCCGGCACCTGTATTTGTAACCTATCTTCTTTTCAAGACTTTGCAGCATGCTGTCAGTTCAGGAGAGTTTCTTGGCCCGGGTTTTCAGAACGGAGGATTCAGGATTTAAACAAAAGAGTTTCAATCATTCCACTCATAAAAAATTATTTTGTATGAAGGATTGGCAGATTCAAGCATTTCCTGCATTTTGTAAAAATCCTGTATGAACATTTTCTTCCTGAGGTCCATTATTATGGAGGATGCCCTCTGAAGATCAGACTCAAATCTTTTCAGCACTTCACCTGATTCCAAAACATCTGGTACCCTTATCCTTTTGTGGCCTATTACGGCGCAGTAAAAGAAATATTTTGCCATGTGTCTTTCATTGAAGTACATCTTATTTCCGTCAATAACTAGATTTACGCCTTCGGTTTCTCTGTAAAGAAAAATATCCTTTCCCTGGGGAATTTCTATCTCCCTGTAATTTGAATCTTTGGACAGGTAGTCGTCAGGGAATAATCCCATTCTGCCATCATTTAAAACTGAATCTGCCTTTCTTTTGATGAATAATTCATCCATTGTAAAGAAATGGAAAGCCTATTTAAAATTATGTCTATCCAATCTTTCCCTCGACGTTAGATTCACCAGGTACGAAACCAGGGTGGTCAGGGGTGCTATTTATCTTAAGTCATGCCATTTATTTCATCCCGAAAAACTGGTTAACAAATATTATAGTTATTTTTTCCATGTAAATTCGTGAGGAAATAAAT
>JAGDXN010000025.1:13943-15837 GCA_023256455.1 Cuniculiplasma sp. | reverse complement strand
CCAATAAATTAGAAAATATGCGGAGGGCCGGATTCGAACCGGCGAACCCCTGCGGGAATGGACCCTGAATCCATCGCCTTTGACCATACTCGACAACCTCCGCCCATGGACTCCGCAAGGTCATTATTTGATAATTTAATAATTTTGGGATTAATACATCACATTAAGTTGAACTAAGGAATGGCAAAAAAAGAATCACTAAATATTAAATCGTAGTCTTAATTGACCAGTGAAGTATGAATATCAGGCAATTTTTAGAACTCATCAGAATACCCTCGCTGGCGGCAACGGTAGTTCCACTCCTTGCAGGGGCTTCACTGGCAATTGAAACAGGTCATTTCAACCCTATTCTTTGGTCAGTGATGTTTGTTGCAGCCCTGTTCCTGCAAATTGGTACCAATGTATTCAATGAGCATGGTGATTTTGTCAATAACACGGACAGGCAAGCCTCCCATGGATTTGCAGGCATCATTGTTAAAGGCGAAGCCACCCCGGGGGAAGTTCTGGCAATTGCTGTGGTATTTTATGCAATGGCAGGAATTCTTGCCATTCCTCTGGTACTGTACAGAGGGTTTATTATACTAATACTGGGCTTAATAGCCGCTATTGTGGGCATAATATACTCTGAAGGTCCTTACCCAATTTCAATGACACCTCTGGGGGAGGTTATGGTAGGGCTTACCATGGGTTTGATTGAAGTTTCGGGAAGCGAAATTGTTGCCTGTGGCCATTTAACAAACGGGGCATATCTGGTTTCTGTTCCCATATCACTTCTTGTGGCCAATGTACTCAACGGAAATAACATCCGTGACATTATAAAGGATAGAGAAGCCGGAAGGAAGACCATCGCAGTTCTGATCGGCTCTAAATGGGCCAAAGTCCTTTCAATTTCCATAATTGCTTTCTGTTATTTCTGGGTATTCATAATATTTCATTACATCACAAGAATCCATGTGCTTATTGTATTTTTCACTCTGCCCATTACCATATGGTTCCTGAACATACTCTTTAAGAAAGGATGGAAATATGGTGTGGAAATATCATCCATAATTTATCTGGTTTATGGTGTTTTCCTTTCAATAGGGCTTCTTGCATAAACATTCTTAATGAAATGGATAGGAAAAGGATGCTGTAAATATTCAGAGTTTACAGGAATCAAACCATGAATATCTTTAAACAACTGCATAAAAGTTAAAATGCCACATGTTTAAATTCTATTTATATATTATGTATAATTATTTTCTAAGAACCACAATTAATATTTATGGATATTTTACCTAATAAAAGATTAATACATTAACTAAATCAGGGTTTAATGTTTGAATCGTTTTTCGAAAAAGTGGGCAGAAAGGTCACAAGACACAGTGGAAAGATAATAGTGATCTGGATCGTCCTTGTAGTTTTGATGGGTTATGGCGCCCTCCTTGTATTTTCCAATACAAACTTCAATATCCAAAGCGGATTTGGTTCGTCCAACTCAATGTCAGCAAAGGCAGCAAATGAGCTATCACAATATTTCAATTCATCGGCAGGTACAGGAAGCACGGGGTCTTTTTCAGAATTAATAGTCGTTACTCAGAACACTTATGTTAATTCGACCTCAGACTTTGGGAATCTGGTAAAATATCAGAATTCTGCCCTTAAATCCATATCCAATGATAGGAATTTTAAAGGTGTTGAAAGTATTGTAACAACTGAAAACCAGTCATTGAACGCATTTGCGAATGGCACAGAGAAAATACTTGATGGAAATTATGGTATAGTTTCGGGGCTTTCAGGATTTGAATCAGGAGTTCGTTTAGGCAACAATTACTTTGTGGGTGTGGAAGCCTGCTATAACTCAATGATTCATAACTCATACAATGGTAATCACAATATTACCCTATCCAAAATG
>JAGDXN010000025.1:9157-13933 GCA_023256455.1 Cuniculiplasma sp. | reverse complement strand
ATAGCCCCGGACAATAATTTCCATACCAACGCCTTTGCATTGTTCCTCAACTTAACTGCTGATTATGTCAACTATTCTCTTGTGAATATTAATAACACTATCCCGGTAATCCAGACTGGAGGAATAATAGCATCATTAAATCATAAATTTAATTCAACACTCTTAGTTAATCCTGTTTTTCATAGCTTCTATCCCCTTCTAAAGTTTACCATAGGAAGGCAGAATCTCTCAGCGTTCATTTCGTCCGAAAAAAATTCAACAATTAATCTGACTTCTCAGTGGCTCAACGTAATATATAATCAAAATCATTCACTTTACGAAAAGTTCTATTATCTCATATATAAAATTGACAATTCAAATTTTACGTCAGTTTTAACGAGCATATATGGACAGTTCGGGCAGGGAATTATTCTAAATCCATTACAGATTGATTCCATATCAAAAAATCTCACAATCAATGCCATGACCTCCCAGTTTAGAGGAAACCCTTTGGTGTTTGTAGATAAAGCAGCTCTTCCAGAATTCATAACCGAATTAAATAACTCAACACCTGCGGCCATAACAGGCTCCTACATGAATTCAATGTCCCTCTTCAATATGCCAGTCCAGCCCACACCTTACCTTCTTCACAATTTCGTTGGTGTAAACAATTCAACAACCATATTCATATATACCTTTGATGGAAATTATACCACAAGTGTTGCAAATAATATCACGCACGCATCAAGGAATTATGAGAAGAAGTTCGTAAACGGATCATTCCTCATAGCTGGAACACAGGAATTTGCAAGCCAGCTGGAAGGCGAGATCACCACGGGACTTGTGAGTGCTTTGGGGACAGGAATAATTCTGTCCATAATTGTTGTTGGAGTCTTCTTCAGATCTGTCCGTGCCGCATTCATTCCAATCATGTTATTCATTATTTCTGCCATAGTTTCTCTGGGAATTGTTGGATATTTATACACATATGTATTCCACACAGGGGTTTCTTTCATAACTCCAACACTACTTTTCATATTTATTCTTGGACTTAGCAGTGACTATTCTGTATATTTGATGGCCAGATACAGAAGAGAACTGAGGCGCGGAGAGGAACACCCGACCATATCCTCATCCAGATGGGCTGGCCATGCAGTTTTCACCTCAGGTCTCACTGTGATCATATCTGAGTTTGTTCTCTGGCTTGCAAATATACCATTCTTCAGTGACGCAGGACTTGCAAATACCATAGGTGTTGCAGTAACGCTTGCCCTCGCAACAACATTCCTGCTTTCCATACTTCACCGGTTCGGAAAGAAAATATTTAAGAGATCTGCAAGCGGATCATATAATGAGACAGATCACAGGGTGATGAATCGTGTTGGAAAGTTCTCAACCACTCACAAAAGTGCAATGATTGCAATTTTCATTGTTTTCGCCCTTATTGGTCTTACAGTATACGAGGTAACACCAACAGGAATTGATATGCTTAAACTGCTTCCAAAGAGCCAGGCCATATCTGCCATAGAGGCAGTGAATAATAGCTTTAATGGGGATTTCTTCGACAGGAATTTCATAGTAATTGGCTTGCAATCACCTCTGGTAAACAATGGAACTTTTAACATGAGCGAACTGGCTGTTGTTACCAATATTGAAAATGAAACTTTGAACACCAAGGGCATATCCATGGTTTTAGGTCCCGGGAGGCCCTATGGATATTATACAGGTTTATATCCTGCTTCAGTACCTTCGAAAATGTCATCCACTTATGTAAACCAGTCACTTACATTCGTAAGCAAATCCAATTCGAGATATGTGGAGATCGTATTCCAGACATATTACCTTGGATGGGGTACAAAGGCTATAGATGCCGTAAATACACTTTACTCTCATATCAAACCAGCAGGCACATCATCCTATACCGTTGAGATAGGTGGTTTGACTCAATCTCTTTCCGATGCCCTTTCCAGCACCCAGAGTTCATTTTCAGAACTTATACCCATACTAACCATTACCATATTCATAATTCTCCTTATACAGCTCAGTTCAATACTGACTCCTCTTAGATTAATCCTTATGGTTATAGCTGCTGTTCTTGTTTCACTCTCCGTATCCTATGTAATATTCCATTACATCCAGGGTTTCCCCGTTGTAATTTTCATGCCCGTATTTGTATTCATAACGCTGCTGGCTGTGGGCCTTGACTATGATATATTCATGATTACCAGGGTAAGGGAAGAGGTTATGAAGGGGAGGGGCCTGAGAGATGCCCTCATAACAAGCGTTTCAGAAAATGGTTCAGTCATAATGCTTCTTGGCCTTCTTCTGTTTGTCACCTTTGCAGCCCTTTATCTCAGTGCCATACCCTTGATACAGGAAATAGGAATAGGAGTCGGTCTTGGAGTTCTTATTGATACTTTCATAAGCTGGCCATTCTTTATTCCAGCAGTCATGCTGTTGATTAAAAAATACAACTGGTGGCCCTCAAAACTCATGGATAAAAGCTAAAATCTAAAAATTTTTTTAATTTCCTATAAAATTTATTGAAAAACGAATCCCAGGCCTCCGGCGGCCTCGTTTTCATCATCCTTAATTTTTTTATAAGCAGCGGTTGCCTTATCTCCCTTAACTTCTTCCATGAATCCTATATCAACCTGTTTCAGTACCTTTTCAAGATTTTCTGGATTTCCCTCAAAGAGAATTACCTTTCCATCAATATCAAGGCTCTTTCCATCAATTCTGCTTACACTCAGCGTCTGGACTCTGTCGTCGCTTATAAGTTTATCAACCCTTGCCTCCTCTGAACCCTTATAGGTAAAAACTCTATACATGATATGTAAATTGCAAACAGATAAATTTAGTTATGCAAATTGAAAGGATATTAGGATTAAATCAGTACAGTTATAATATGTGGTTTCATATATTCCCTAATGGCAACTGAGAAAGACCTCCTTTTAAGGTATCTGTCGGATGTTTCATCCATATGGAATTCCGAGTTCATTGTTGAAGCTGAATCCTATTTCACTCAAAATGGAAAGGATGAAAGAAAGATCACACCCAGGGATATTAATCAGATTACACTTAATTTTAATCTTAAGAACGATGAGAATCTTGTTGAATTTCTAAGATCAAATGGGTGTGATCTGATTTATGAGGATCAGGTTTACAGAATCATAAAGGATTCCTTCGATAAGGAGTATGGAAGTCCGGAAATAAGATTGAAGCAACTCAATGTGATTGAAGGTATGGATATAGCATACAATATGATGATGCAGGAGAGAATATCAGAACACAATATACCCCAGAATATAATTGCACTTTCCTACGAACTTAAGAATGCCTTAAAGTTTCCTGACGAGTTCTTTAATGAATTTCCAACCATCCCTATTTCAACGCCCACAAAAAATAGCCAGAGCAGCCTGGTAAATTATGGAAGGGTTCAGGGAATGAGGGTTTACTATGTTTATTATTACATGAATGGAGATGTGATCCTTCCTTCCTCGGCCTATCCTGCCAGGATAAAATTGGACGCATCCATTACGTTTAAGGGATTATTTGATGCCATAGCAATGGCATTTGATACTTTCTCAGGAACAGAGGATTTTCAGGAATATTTAGATTACAGAATGCTCAAAAATATAAGAAATAAATACGTGGCAAAAAAGGGAAAGCCGGTGAGCCTTTCACTATTGACCAAAAATGAGATTGAGTTTGCAGAAAAAACCGGTTTGTTTAAAGCAACTGAAAACACACTGATGCTTGTGGATGGGAAAAATATGGAGGATGTTAATACAAAAATAGATGAAATGAGAATAGAAACCCTTCCGGTCATCAGAAAGTGGAAAAATACTCCACTTTTCCCGTAATTTTATTCCCTGGTTTCTTCTATGACCTTTCCATATACACTTGTAACATTCCTGAAACCGATTTTCTTATAGAAGTTCAGGGCTATCATATTCAAGGATGGGAATTCGGCTGTTATAATTGTTATATTTCTTTTCTTCATCTCTTCATATATGGAGTTCAGGAAAAGATTTCCAAGGTTTTTTCTCCTGAATTCAGGCATTATGTAAAGATCCACTATCCTCATCTCCTTGACCGGATAATAGGATACCCTGTTTCTAATTTCAGCCTTTACCAGGCCTGCAATTTTGTCAGCTGAGCTTGCCACAAGGGTAAGATAGTTCTCCCGATCCTTAATGCAGTTTAAATAATATTGCTTTATTCCCTCGATATTTTCCTCATTTGCCTTAAAAATAGGGTCAAACTCCCCGTTTAGCCTTTTCATCCTCATTATAAGTGATATGAACTGATCGATGTCCTTCTCCTCTGCCTTCCTTATTATAATCTCATCCTTTTTCATAACTTTACCTCCGGCAATCTTTTTATGAGTCCTATCTCCATATTTTTTTCTATTGCCTCCCTGTTAGAGCTTATTATTTCCCTTGCAGTTTTCAGGAAGCCTTCCCTGCTGTCATTCTTTCTTGCAAGGCCCTCATCCACGGTCGCCCTGGCCACGGCTGATGCCACCTGTGGAAATAGTTCCCAGTCATCCATAGTTGGCACAATCCTTTCCGGTTCAGGATTGTTAATATAGTTGGCAATCTCATATGCCGCCTTAACCATTATTCGGAAATTAACCCCTCTGGACCGGGCATCCAGTACACCCCTGAATATGCCAGGAAAAACAAGGCTGTTATTGATTTGATTTGGAAAATCACTTCTTCCTGTTGCAACGACCTTTGCTCCACTGGCAATTGCATCTTCAGGCCATATTTCAGGCAATGGATTGGCGAG
>JAGDXN010000025.1:0-9147 GCA_023256455.1 Cuniculiplasma sp. | reverse complement strand
AAAACGATGGCATACTTATTCATAGATTTTATCCACTCATTTTTGATAACTCCAGGTTCAGATTTGGATGCTGAAACAACTGCATCAGAACCTTTCAGGGCCTCGCATATTCCACCCTGTTTTCTCTCACCATTTGTTTTCAATGCCAGTTCATATTTCCATGGGTTTGAGATCATTAACTTATCCAGATCCTCCCTCTCAGGATGAAGAATACCCCTGGAATCAACCATAATAATATTGCCGGGCTTAAATCCCGCCTCAACCATAAGATTGGCCGCAGCAATGTTTGCAGCTCCTGAACCCACCAGTGTAACCCTTGTATCGGACATTTTTCTGCCGGTTATCCTCAGGGAATTTATCAAACCTGAAAGGATAATGCATGCAGTTCCCAGCTGGTCGTCATGCCATGCAGGTACCTTGAGTTCCTTCTGCAAATCACGCAAAACAAAAAAGCATTTTGGACTTTCAATATCCTCAAGATTAAAGCCACCAAAGGATGGCTCCAGAGCCTTTACCACATTTATAAATTCCTCTCCACTGGAAGTTCTCAGGGGAAGGGGGATGGCATTAACTCCTCCTAGTAGATTGAAAAGCATGGCCTTTCCCTCCATCACTGGCATTGCAGCCTCAGGTCCTACATTTCCTATACCAAGAACCCTCGTTCCATCTGTGACAATGCCGATAGAGTTCCACCTCCCCGTAAGATCAAAGGATTCATCCGGATCCTTGTTTATAACTCTTGAAACTTCGGCAACCCCCGGTGTGTACCAATAGGAAAAATCCTTCAGGGATCTTATGGGAACATTGGGAAAGGTCCTTATCTTTCCCTTATAAAATCTTGAATATTCAACAGCAAGTCTGTTGAATCTGGAAGTTCGATCCGCATCATCCATTAAGAGGATAGTATAAGATCGTTTAAATATACTTCGAAAATTAACTGCCTTATGGATAAGATTGATAATGTGAAATTAAACTGGGATGTAATACTTGAACCACAAATAAGTTCCATTCAGAGGGATTATGAAGGTACAGATGTGAGGAGGTTATTTCAGCCCTTAATAGAAATGTTAAATTCGAACAGAGTTCCATCAAAGGTCATACTTAATAAGGGTGAAATTGCCGCCTATTCCTATATATTGCCACCTGTGGGGATAAGGGACAGAATAGTCAGTTCCATGGGTTTTTTGAAGGATGAAGAGGGTAATGTTAGCAGGGCTGAGAATATGCTGGAATGGCTGGAGGCAAAGGCAAGATCGGAAAAGAAGCTTCTGATTTTGGACGGTATATACAACGCTTCATTTCTTGAGCAAGATCTTCTTAAAAAAGGGTATATAAAAATCAAGAGGGTAAAGATGTCCTTTCCCCTAAACCAATACAAAAACATTCTGGATGAGGAAAACATAGGGAATATAGAGGAAAGTACAGAGATCGTAAATCCGGTAAATATAAATCCCGATCTCATTTCAAAGATACAGGAAGAAGCCTATGCTTCAAATCCAGACAGAATTCTACTTTTCAAGGATAGTATTAAAAATATAACTTATAATATCCTGTTGAGTGGATATTATGGCAAAATCCTTTCTTCACCATCCTTTGTGCTTGTTTCCAGTGAAGGTATACTTGGTTCCATTCTTGTAACCGATGGCTCAGAAGAGGTAACAATGAAGAATATACCTCTGATTGTGGATTTTTTCACCAATCCCTCTTTTAGAAATGCAGGCAATGGGTCGTTCATCCTTTACCAATCCTTGCGAAATCTTTTTCTTCTTGGATTTAAAAAAGTTCAGTTATGGGTCAATGAAAACTCGCCTGCATATAATTTTTACATGAAAAAGGGTTTTCAGAGGGAAAGGGATGAAAACATCACATATATGAAGGATTTCCGTGAATCAAATCAGGGAATTTAAAGCCCTGACAATTATTATGCTTACAGGAATAGAAAAATTATCATCCACCGGATATCCTGAGAGGGATTCGGCAAATGTTCCTGCAATAGCATAAATAATGTAAAATGGACCGAAAACTATGACTGCAAAAAGGGAAGTACTTATTAGCATTGCAAGGAAACCGGCTAAGCTCTTCTTCCTGTTGTATGGAAGTTTAAAGGATTTTATGTTCATTCCAACTATGGTGGCAAGGCTATCCCCAATGGCCATGGCAAAAACACCAACGAGCAGTGCCCCTGAACCTCCTGTAAGTCCCATTAAAAGAAGAATTCCTGCCATGTACCATAAAGAACCTATGCCCGGCTGTACATTTTTTCTTTCAAAGGAAAGGATAAAGGATGAAAATTTGTTGGAACTCCATATGCCTGCAAAGCTGAGTATAAACAGGCCAATTATTATAAGAAAAACAAGAATGAATTTGATATACATCTCTCTCAATATGTAAAAGGAAAGGATTAATGCAACTCCGGAGGCAACCTGCAATATATCTCTCTTAACCTCAATGGATGTTATTTGGCCCCTTTTTGAGTTATTTTCCAATTCCTTTTTTCTCATATCATTGCTCACAATAAGCGATATGGATAATCCGACGCCAACCGCAAGGGATGTTCCTGTTGAAATATTGAGGGAGGCATGTAAGGCAAATGTGGTTATAATAAGGAAAATTGTCAAAACAATAAAAAGGAAAGACCTCAGGCTATAGAGTAGATTGGCAGCCATTGTTGTGAGGAGTTCCAGTGCCATGGAAAAGGAATAGGGAAAAAATATGAGAAAGGGTATGGAGAAGAACAGGGAAACTATTATGGACACATAGTTAAAATTCCTGCCTCTGATAGCATAAAAAATGATTGATGCAAACAGAATAGTAATATTGGATATGATGTAAAAAAATAATTCCACAAAAAGTTATATTATAAATATATAAAAGCTTATTTAAAGAGGAAACTCCTTGCTTCCAAATGCCTTTTCCCAATCGCTCAGGAATTTCTCAAGGCCCTCTGATGTCTTGGGATGTTCAGGTAATTTTTTGAGCACGTCAAAGGGTAGAGTTACAACATCTGCCCCGATAATCATTGATCTTACTACGTGAAGTGGGTTCCTTATGGATGCAACCAATATTTTGGTCTTTATATCGTAATTGTTAAACACCGTTTTTATCTGTTCAATTACAGCCATACCATCGTCTCCAATATCATCAAGCCTTCCAACGAATGGGGAAACATATTCAGCGCCAGCCTTGGCAGCGAAGAGTGCCTGGATTCCATTAAATATTAAGGTTGAATTTACCGGTATTCTCTTTTCCTTAAGGACCCTGGTCACCCTCAGGCCATCAAGAGTGAACGGTATTTTTACCACAGCATTGTTCCCAAGGGAACTTATCTTTATGGCCTGAGCAAGCATATTATCATAATCTGTAGCGATTACCTCAACGCTTACAGGACCGGGAGTTTCTTTAATAATTTCAGAAATTACAGCCTTGAAATCCTTCCCCTTAGCCATTTCCCTTGCCACAAGACTCGGATTAGTTGTAACTCCATCAAGTAATCCCCAGTCCCTTGCCTGCCTTATCTCATCTATGTTTGCCGTATCAAGAAATAGTTTCATATTTGTTCACCTCTCTAAAGCTTTTGATTCCTGCTGATACTATATCCTTAATCCCCATATGAAAGTAATCGAAGAGTTCCCAGGACTTTCCAGATTTGCCAAAGGTATCTCTCATTCCCACCCTGACAACCGGAACAGGATATTCTTCTGACAGAACTTCGCTCACCCTGCTCCCAAGGCCATTGTAAATGGAATGCTCCTCCGCAGTCACTACGTGACCTGTTTTTTTAGCATATGAAATTATACCGCTTCTGTCAAGAGGTTTTATGGATGAAACGTTTACAACTGCCGTGTCTATGGCCTGCTTTTTAAGTTCTTCTGCAGCCTGAAGCGAAAAACCTACCATGGAGCCGTTGCAGAATATGGTCAGGTCAGAACCATCCCTAAGGACAGTATTCTGTCCCTCCTTAAATTTATATGAATCATCATTCACAACAGGAAACTTTTCCCTTGTAAGCCTTACGTAATAGGGAGTTTTCGTCTTATCAACTAAATAATCTATTACTGAAGCGGTTTCTATGCTGTCAGCCGGAACTATTACCTTCATATTGGGAAGGCCGCTCATAATACCAACATCCTCAACTATCTGATGAGTAGCCCCATCCTCGCCCACTGTAATACCTGCGTGGGTTACGACGAATTTCACATCAATATTGTTATAGCAGACTGATTGCCTTATCTGCTCATAGGTCCTCATCAGGAAGACTGCAAAGGTTGAAACAAAGGCTTGCTTTCCTGCCAGCGCAAGACCTGCTGCAGCTGTAACCATTGACTGCTCCGATATTCCCATATTGAAGAATCTATCAGGAAAGATTTTTCCAAATTCGGATGTCTTTGTGGATGATGAAAGATCAGCATCAAGAACAACCACGTCTTTCTTTCTATGACCTATTTCGACAAGCTTTTTTCCGTATGTTTCTCTTAGACTTTCTGCCGGTCTCATATTCCCTCAATCTCCCTCAGTGCCCTTTCATATTCTTCATCATTTGCAGGGGGCGATCCATGATATTTATAATTATTTTCCATATAACTTACACCCTTTCCTTTAACTGTGTTTGCAATCAAAAACACAGGTCTGTCCTTAACTGACCTGGCGAAGTCAAAGGCTGATTTTATATCATCAAAATCGTGGCCGTTAAATTCTCTAACCTCCCATCCGAAGGCTTTGACCTTCTCTGCCACATTGCCCATTGGCATTATGTCCCTGGTAAAGCCATCTAATTGAACACCATTTTTGTCAAGGATAGCAACGAGATTGTTGAGTCCATATTTTGATCCTGCCATCAGACTTTCCCAAACATTCCCCTCCTCTATTTCACCGTCTCCAAGGACAACGTAAACTCTGTAAGGATTATGATCCATTTTTGCTGCAAGTGCCATCCCAACACCTATTCCAAGTCCCTGGCCCAGAGATCCTGTGGATGTCTCCACTCCCGGTACACCTCTGTGAACATGGCCCTCAAGCTTGGAATTAATCTTACGGAAATCCATTAAAAGCTCTGAGGGAAAATATCCCCTGAGAGCAAGAATTGAATATAATGCCGGAGAGGCATGGCCCTTGCTCATAATGAATCTATCTCTGGAAGAAAGATTTTGATCTGAAGGATCAACATTCATTTCATTGAAATACAGGTATGTCAAAACGTCGATGATGCTTAGAGAACCTCCAGGATGTCCGCTTTTGGCACTGTAAACCATCTTTATAATAAGAGACCTGGCCTTTTTTGCAATCTTTTCAAGGGTTTCCCTGTCCATTCCTTTAAAATCTTTATCAGGCATCGATTTTTCCATTAATTATATTCCCCTATATACCTTTATTTGAATTTGAATTAAAAGTTTTTGTGAATACTTCTACAATTTATTCAATGGTGTTTTCTGAAAAGTTTGGATCATCCGTGGTTGCATCATCAAATTCACTGGGTATACCTGTTGCAAATAGAAGTATTTTAATTTTACCGTTTAACTCTTTATCTATTCCAAGCCTTGGAATAATTATGGCATCCCTTCCAATCTTTCTCCTGGCCAGTTCCATAGCGTCTGTTTGTTCTGTCATTCTCAAGTCTTCCCCTCCTGTAATGCTTATCAACATAGCCTTTGCATTTTGCATACCTATGCTGCTAAATGGAGAATTGATTGCCTGTTCGAAAGCCTCTTCAACCCGCTGTCCGGGAGGTGAATCGGAGACTCCAACACCAAAAGTTCCAAGCCCCTTCTTTGACATCACCTTTTCAAGGTCAGACATTTCTGTATTTACCTGAGTTGTCTTGGTAACTGTTTCTATGAGTCCGACTATGGCCTGCATCATTATGGAATCTGCAAAGGAGAGGGCAGCATCAATTCTTTCCTCCGGAACAAGTTCCACTATCTTTTCATTATGGAATAGAATAACGGAATCGGCAGCTCGCATAAAATTCCTCAAACCAAGTTTCGCATTTTCTTCCCTGATTTTACCCTCTCCTCTGAGTGGCCAGGAACATATGCCTATGGTCATGGACCCTAATTTTTTGGCCTGGATGCTATGAATGGCGCTGCTCCTGAACCGGTGCCGCCACCCATTCCTGCCACAATAACCGTAATCTTGGAACTCTCCAGAAATTTGTCTATTACGTTTACGGATTCCCTTGCAGCCTGTTCTCCTCTGAGTGGATCTGCCCCTGCACCTCTTCCCTTACTGAGGGTCTTTCCTATAACATATCTCTTTTTAACATTAATACCGCTGAGGTGAACGGCATCGGTATTGACAGCTATTAATTCCACATCTGAAACCTCACTTTCAAGGTTTTTCTCCATCATTTTGTTAACGGTGTTGCTTCCTGCTCCTCCAACTCCAACGATTTTTATTTTGAGTTTATTTTGATTAATAATATTTTCAAGTTCTTCTTCGCTAAACCCTATACCTGACAGTTCAGAAAGATCGCTATTTTCAGAAAGCATAAAAGAATATGGAGAATGGATATTTAATATATTTGCAGTGCCTTAGAAACACGTAAAAATGAGAAAAAATGATTTACTTCTTTTCGTATTTTTGTCTCAAAGATTTTTTATCGATTTTTCCTGTTGACCCCTTTACGAAGCTTTCAACTCTTATGAACTCATCGGGTATCCAGAACTTTTCTATTCTTCTTTGCTCAACGAATTTCATGAGAAAATTCCTCATATCCTCTTCATTAATATTTTCCTTTGCTGTGTAAAAGGCCACAGGTCTCTCTCCCCATTTTTCATCAGGTTTTCCTATAACTGCAACTTCTCCAATTTTGCCGTAAAGGCTTATGACATCCTCCAGTATGAGAGTTGGAATAAATTCCCCACCAGATTTAACAGAATCCTTTTCTCTGTCAACTATGGTCAGATATCCCATTGAATCAAGGTATCCCAGATCTCCTGTATGAAGCCATCCTTCCTGCCAGAGCTTCTTTGAGGACTCAGGGTCCTTGTAATACTCCCTTGTTAGCCATGGTGCCCTGACGGTTATCTCCCCAATCTTTTCAACACCCCTTGGAATCTCCTTTCCAGTCTTATCTACTATGCGTATTTCTACCATACTTGCAGGTAGCCCTGCCTTAATCTGGTATTTCTTTCTTTCAGATTCCTCAAGATTTCTTACGTCCGAATTAAATATTGCGGCTGTAAGTAGAGGTGCGGTTTCTGACATTCCATAAGCTCCTATGGTTTTAACATTCATTTTTGAAGCCGCTTCTGCAAGGCCCTGGGAGAGTGCCCCTCCCCCCACAACTACCTTAAGGTTTCTGTCCTTCAATATCTCTGGCGCTTCAGGCTCGTTTAGAAGCATATACAGAATTGAAGGAACCATCGCACTTGTGGTGACCTCATTTTCCTTAATGAGTTTCAATTCCTGTGATGGGTTGTACCTGCCTGCCAGTACATACTTGCATCCCTTTAACAGAAAACTCTGGGGAAGTCCCCATGCGTGGACGTGAAACATTGGAACCAGTGGCATAATTACATCCCTGGAAGTAAGTGAAACGGGTTCATCTGAAAGGGTACTTATCAAACCGTAGGCGTGAATCACAAGGTCTCTGTGGGTGAATGTAACGCCTTTTGGCATGCCTGTGGAACCAGATGTGTAGAAAATTGTTGCAATATCGTCTTCTATAACTGCAGGAAGGGGAGAATTGCTATTTTCCTCAATGAGATCCTCATAATAATAGACATTATCAAATGGAAATTCCATTTTCTCATCGGTGGAGGAGTAAATTATCCACCCTTTTACAAAACCAAACAGTTCTTTGTAATTTATGAACATTTTTGCAATTTCATCCCTTATTATGATGAAAGAATCCTCGGCGTGCTGTATGGTATAATAGATTAATTCAACGGGATATCTGATATTTACCGTATGAATGGCAGCGCCAGCCATTGGAATGGCATAGAAACTCTCCAGATATTGCCTGGTATCCCAGTCCAGGACAGCTACATTGTCGTGAGGACTTACTCCTATTTTCACAAGTGATCTCGCAAGTGCATTGACTCTCGACTCAAAATCAGCATAGGTGTATGCACCCTTCTCAGGGTCAACAATTACCTGATTGGGATTTCTTTTCACAGCGCTTCTCAATAAATTGCCTATGGTAAGTTCATACTTTACGTAGGTCATAATACAGTAGAATAATAAGAAATATTAAATATCTCTTAATTTTCGTAGTTTTAAATATAAAGTTAAAAAAAGATAGGGAATTTAAAAGGTTTAATTTACTGTTTTTAGTTTTTCCTTTATTTCTTCGTAATTGGGTTCTTTTCCAGGGTCCTCAGAAACCCATGCATAGGCAATCTTTCCGTCCTTATCAACTATGAAAACTGACCTCTTGGATACATCCAGTCCGGGTATGCCTATGAACTTTGAGTGGACAATTCCATATTTCTTAATTGTTTCCTTGGAATGGTCGCTCAAAAGTGTAAAGGTGAGCTTGTTTTCATCCTGGAACTTTTTCAGGGAAAATGGTGTGTCAACGCTTATTCCGACGACCTTTGCCTTCATGTCATTGAAAGCAGTCATTGAGTCTCTGAATGTGCACATTTCCTTTGTACAGACGCCTGTAAATGCACCCGGAAAGAAAGCGAGAACCACTTTCTGTCCCTTAAAATCGCTCAACTTAACAACCTTATTTGACGTGTCTGCAAGCTCAAAATCTGGAGCCATATCTCCTACTTTTAATACCATATTAACACCAATTTGATATAAAAGGAAACTATTTAAGATTAACATGCGTGCTATTTCTCTGTTATCAGGTGGAAAGGATTCTTTCCTTTCAGCCCTATTTGCAATGGATCAAGGAATGGATGTGGTTCTTTCGATCACAGTAAAACCTGAGGAGTATTCTGAAATGTTTCATTTTCCAAATGTTGATATAAGCAGTTATGTATCTTCTCTCCTTGGAATTAAAAATATACAGATAGAGGAGGATAAATTCTACACGCGAGTTCCTGAAATAGCAATGGAATATGATGCTAAAGTTCTGGTAAGTGGCGCAATTGCATCTAATTTCCAGAAGACAAGAATTGAAAGGATGTGCACTGAAAACAGGCTCATTTCATACACACCCCTGTGGATGGTCGATCAAGCAAGAGAAGTCAGGGA